>JANYGT010000073.1 GCA_025362355.1 Lacisediminihabitans sp.
GTGAGTTTGAAGTACTCCGCGGTGTGGTTGATGATGTCGACCGGCGCGATCACATTGTCGTCGTCGAGTGTGATCAGGTCTTTGAGTACCGTCTGCACCAGGGCCATGTCGACTGGGGTGCGATTGAGGCTGGCGAAGGCGGTCACCCGGATGAGTGTTCCCTCGAGTTCTCTGATATTCGACGAGACCTTCGTCGCCATGTATTCAAGTATTTCTGGTGTGACCTGCAGTTTTTCGCTCTGCGCCTTCTTCCGGAGGATAGCGATGCGGGTTTCGAGGTCTGGCGCTTGCACGTCGGTGATGAGTCCCCATTCGAAGCGAGAGCGCATCCGGTCCTCGAAACCGGTCAGTGCCTTCGGAGGGAGATCGCTCGTGATCACGACCTGCTTGTTGTGATCGTGAAGGGTGTTGAAGGTATGGAAGAAAGCCTCCTGGGTCTCGACGGCCCGTTGGAGGAACTGGATGTCGTCGATGAGCAGGATGTCGATCTCGCGATAGCGCGACTGGAAGACCGAGGCTCGGTTGTTCGCAATGGAGTTGATGAAGTCGTTGGTGAATTCCTCGGAACTCACGTACCTGACCCGGATGCCAGGGTAGAGGCTTTCGGCGTAGTGGCCGATCGCATGGAGCAGATGGGTCTTTCCGAGCCCGGAGTCTCCATAGATGAAGAGCGGGTTGTATGCCTTCGCCGGTGCTTCTGCCACGGCTACCGCGGCGGCGTGGGCGAAACGATTCGAGCCTCCGATGACGAAGTTGTCGAAGTTGTACTTCGGATTGAGCCGCGAGTCGGCTCTTCTCGACGGGATGCTCGTCTCGAGCACCGGTGGCGCGGGCTGCTCGATATAGGGCTGTTCAACGGTCGTCGAGCTCAGGTGTTCGAGCGCGTCGTGGGAGATCTCAGGATTGACCACGATGGCGAAGTTGCTCACGGACTGGTCTTCGTCGAGACCGGTGATCGCGTTGAGGAGCGGAAGACGGATGCGTTGCTCGAGCATGCCGCGGGTGAGATCGTTCGGCACCTCGAGATACAGGGTGCCGGCCATGACGCCCTTCGGCTCGACCAGGCTGAGGAAGCCCTGAAGCTGCGGTGTGATCCGATCGTCTTCCCTCAGGGTAGTGAGAACCGATCGCCAGATATCCTTGGTCGAATCCGTGATGTCGGACATGCGGTACCTCACTTGCCAGGTCAAAGTTATTCACAGGGTTATCCACCGTCTGTGCAGTCACACCACCTTAGTTTGCGGCGGCATGTCGCTGCCACGGTGGTGCACCGATCATGTGGATAATGTATGACCGAGTCGAGAGGGTTTGACCGCAGGCGGTTAAGCCCGTATTTTTAATCAGTTGACTTCTGCCGTCATGGCAAACCAGTACTTCTGTGGGTTCGGTGCTTAGTTTTTCCTGGGCCGGCCGTTGGAGTCCCGACACCGGAGATGAAAGAACTATGAGCAAGAGAACATTCCAGCCGAACAACCGCCGCCGTGCCAAGGTGCACGGATTCCGTCTCCGCATGCGCACCCGTGCCGGCCGGGCCATCCTCGGAGCTCGCCGCCGCAAGGGGCGCACCGAGCTTTCCGCCTAGTCGCCGTCACCCTCGCGACGTCTGACGGTGGCCGACTCATGTTGGCTCGGGTGAACCGGTTGGTGAGTGCAGACGACTATCGACGTCTCGTGCGCCGGGGTCGTCGTTCTTCGAGCGCCCACATGGTCGTCTATTCGGTGAATTCGGCCGGAGTCGACTCCCCCCGGTTTGGTTTCATCGTGGCGAAGGCGGTGGGCGTCGCCGTGCAGCGCAACCTGGTCAGACGGCGCCTGAAGGCACTGTGCCACGACGCACTCGGCACCATCCCGACCGGTACAGAGATCGTCATCCGGGCTTTGCCAGGCTCAGCGCAGGTTAGCTGGGATACCCTGCGAGAGGAGATCTCCGAGGCACTGGACAGGGGTGTTGAGCGGGTATGAAGCGAATCATCGCATTCGTTCTTCTTCTTCCGCGCAATATCTGCGTTCCGATCCTTCGGCTGTACCGCCTGGTCATCTCGCCTCTCTACGGGGATGTCTGCCGGTATTTCCCGTCATGCTCCGCCTATGCGCTCGGTTCCATCCAGCAGCACGGCGTGATCAAAGGGGTGGCCCTCGGATCTCTGCGCATAGCGCGTTGCCACCCGTGGGCCGCCGGCGGAGTGGATGACGTACCGGAGAGACACGTGCACAAGTACGCGGTCACCCCATTTGGATTTGTCGTAGTAGCCGGCCACGGAAAGGTGACCTGAGTCATGCAAGGCATTATCACCAGTTTTACGGACTTCTTCGGGGTGATCCTCTTCCCCATCAAATGGGTCGTGGAGTTCCTTCTCGTCTCCTGGCATGCCCTCTTCACCTTCCTCGGGATGGACCCGACCGCCGGACTCACCTGGGTACTTTCGGTCGTCGGCCTCGTCCTCGTCATCCGGGCCGCCCTGATCCCGATCTTCGTGCGCCAGATCAAGAGTCAGCGGCGCATGCAGGAGGTCGCCCCGCAGCTGAAGAAGATCCAGGACAAGTACAAGGGCAAGAAAGACCAGTTCTCCCGCGAGGCAATGTCACGCGAGACGATGGAGCTCTACAAGAAGACCGGCACGAACCCGCTGAGTTCGTGTCTCCCCCTCCTCATCCAGATGCCGATCTTCTTCAGCCTGTTCTCGGTGCTGCACAATGCCCAGACGGGCGTCAACGGGATCGGCCTGCTCAATAAGTCGCTGTCGAACTCGTTCGGTAAATCGTCGCTATTCGACATCGCACCGCTCCACCTGGCGATCAGCACGGCCAACGGCAACCTCGCCGTAGTCGTCATCGCCATCGTCATGGTCATCCTGATGACGGCCTCGCAGTTCATCACGCAGCTGCAGATCATGTCGAAGAACCAATCGGCCGAGATGAAGGCGAGCCCGATGTACAAGCAGCAGAAGATGCTGCTCTACATCCTCCCGCTCGTGTTCGCGTTCTCGGGCTACAGCTTCCCCCTCGGTGTCATGTTCTACTGGCTGACGACGAACCTCTGGACGATGGGCCAGCAGTTCCTCGTCATCCGCAACATGCCGACCCCCGGCAGCGAGGCCGCGTTGGCGCGGGAATCGCGCATCGCGAAGAGGGCCCAACGTCGTGGCTCATTCACGATCATCGAGGACTCGGCCCCCGCCGTCGAAGTCGCCGCACCCCGCGTGACGACTCAGCGAGTGCAGCCGGTCAATACGAAGAACCGGAACAAGAACAAGAAGTAGCTCTCGTTCGTCGTTGCGCACCTCCGCCGCTCCACCATCTACCGCCGCATCACCATTCGTCTTTACCGCACGCACAGAGAGTGATTTTCCGATGGCTGACACCAATCACGAGACCGACGTCGTCGACGTCGAACCCACCGATCGACCCGCGGCGGAGCCGATCCACACCGATGCAGACGCATTGAACGGCGACACCGAGACGCGGGACGCGGCAGTCTCCCCCGCTGCTCGATCGGTTACCCAGCTCGAGGAGGAGGGCGAGATCGCGGCGGACTACATCGAAGAACTCCTCGATATCACCGACCTGGACGGGGACATCGACATCGACGCGCGCGACGGTCGTGCGTACCTCTCGGTGAACTCCAGCGACGATAGCAATCTGCGTCTGCTCTCGAAGCCCGAGACCGTCAATGCCCTTCAGGAACTCACTCGGATCGCCGTCCAAGCGAAGACCGGCGTCTTCTCGCGTCTCATCCTCGACGTCGGTGGGTCACGCCAGACCCGCGAGGCCGAGCTCGCGGCTCTGGTCGACCGGGCGGTGGACCGCATCGAGGGTGGAGCCGAGTCGGCCGCACTTCCACCGATGTCGTCGTACGAGCGCAAGCTTGTTCACGATCTCGTCGGCGCCAAAGGATTTCGTTCCGAATCCGAGGGCGAAGGTTCCGACCGGCACACGGTCATCACCCGTTCATAGTTTCACGTGAAACATCGCGAATCATGACGAGCACGGATGTCGAGCAAGAGCCGTCTGTCGCCGCGGAACTGTTCGGCGACCGACTGGAGTTGGCTCGTGCTTTCACCGCGCACCTTGCAGATCGCGGCGAGCAACTGGGTTTGATCGGACCGCTGGAGATCCCCCGGCTCTGGAGTCGCCACATCCTGAACTGTGCACTCCTCGCTCCGCTTGTGCTTCCCGGGCGGGTCGGCGATGTCGGAAGCGGTGCCGGGCTGCCCGGCCTGGTTCTCGCGATCGCCCGCCCCGATGTGCACTTTTTCCTGATCGAGCCGATGGAGAGGCGTGTGGATTGGCTGCGCGCTGAGACGGCGGAGCTGGGTCTTCAAAATGTCGAGGTGGTCAGGGCGCGGGCCGAGGATGCGAAGTTCAGCCCGTGGCTCGACCAGGTCACCGCCCGAGCGGTGAGCGCGCTGTCCAAGCTCATACCGCTGACGGTTCCTCTTGTCAGAGCCGGAGGGCAACTGCTCTTCCTCAAGGGAGCCGGGGTATCGGGCGAGGTCGAATCAGCCGCGCGGGCCATTCGTAAGGCCCGACTCTCCCACGTGGAGATACTCGAACTCGGCGAGGGTGTCATGCCCGAGGTCACGCGGGTCTTTCGGGCTACAGTGGACTGATCGTCCACCGGTGTCTCCCGACGCACAATCGACCGGTCGACCTCGGTCTTGAGCGCCCCCTGCCTGCCGGAAAGCACCACGACACCCAAGAAGGTTTCACGTGAAACATCCTGAAGGCGACACGGCAGCACCGAGGTTCGACGACACCCCACTCGCACGGGAACTGTCCGACATCAACAGCCGACGGCGGGTGCTCGAGAACACGGTCTCTCCTCTGCCGGCCGCGACCAGGGTCTTCACCGTGGCGAACCAGAAAGGCGGGGTTGGAAAGACGACGACGACCGTGAACCTCGCCGCTGCCCTCGCCCGCACCGGCGCACGCGTGCTGGTGATCGATCTCGACCCGCAGGGGAACGCCTCGACCGCCCTGGGAATCGAGCATCGCTCCGACACCGTGAGTGTGTACGACGTGATCATCCGGGACGAGAACATCGCCGACGTCATCCAGAAGAGCCCCGAGTTCGGCGAGCTGTACTGCATTCCCGCCACCATCCACCTCGCCGGCGCGGAGATCGAACTCGTCTCGATGGTCGCGAGAGAACAGCGGCTCCGAACTTCGCTCGACACCTTTCTGTCCGAGTCACCGGAGCCGTTCCACTACGTCTTCATCGACTGTCCCCCGTCTCTCGGGCTGCTCACCATCAATGCCTTCGTCGCCGCGCACGAGGTTTTGATCCCGATCCAGTGCGAGTATTACGCGCTCGAGGGCCTCAGTCAGCTGTTGACCAACATCCAGCTCATCGAGCGCCACCTCAATCCCACCCTCATCGTGTCGACGATTCTCTGCACGATGTACGACGGTCGTACGAATCTCGCCCAGCAGGTCGTGGCCGATGTGCGTAAGCATTTTCCCGACCAGGTGTTGAATGCACTCATCCCGCGGTCTGTTCGTATATCGGAGGCACCGAGCTACGGCCAGAGCGTGATCAGCTATGACACCTACTCACCGGGCTCGCTTTCGTATCTCGAAGCCGCCGCAGAAATCGCACACAGGGGAGCCCCGAAGTAATGGCAGCACCGAAGAGGACCGGACTCGGACGCGGAATCGGCTCACTGATTCCGACGGATGAAGGCAGCCGGGCGCGCCCCGTAGACGTCTTCTTCCCCTCCGGAATCGCCGTGCAACCGGACGACCTCGTGGCCGTGCCAGGAGCGCGCCTCGCAAATCTCTCTCCGCACGACATCGTTCCGAACTTTGCCCAGCCGCGGAAGCAATTCGGCGAGGAAGACCTCGATGAGCTCGTCGCATCCATTCGTGAGGTGGGGGTGCTTCAGCCGATCGTCGTACGGCCGATATCGGATGCCGCGCCGGGACAGCCGCAGTATGAACTCGTCATGGGAGAGCGGCGCCTCCGCGCAAGCAAGCGCCTGGGCCTCGAGAGCATCCCGGCCGTCATCAAGAACACCGCCGACGATGCGATGTTGCGCGATGCGCTGCTCGAGAATCTCCATCGTGCCAACCTCAACCCGCTGGAGGAGGCGTCCGCCTACGAACAGTTGCTCGCCGACTTCGGTATCACGCAGGAGCAGCTCGCCGAGAGGATCGGTCGGTCCCGCCCGCAAATCACGAACACACTGAGGCTGCTGAAATTGCCGATGGGAGTACAGAATAGGGTGGCGGCCGGCATTCTGAGCGCGGGACATGCCCGCGCCATCCTCTCGGCGGGTGATGAGGCGACGATGATGCGTCTCGCCGACAAGATCGTGAACGAAGATCTTTCCGTTCGAGCGGCCGAGGCGGCAGCCGGGCTGGTCACGACGAAGCCGGCGCGCCCCATCAGGCCGACCGCCGGACGACGACAGGGGCAGCTCGACGAGATCGCCGATCGGCTGTCGGACCGGCTCAACACGCGCGTCAAAGTCAGTCTCGGATCGAGCCGCGGATCCATCGTCATCGACTTCGCCACTGTCGCCGACCTCAACCGTATCCTCGCCGAGCTCAACGAGCCCGGTTTCGGATAAATTGCTGTTCAGGTGGGTTTTTCGTCCCCTCTTCAGCTCCTCTGAGGATCTTCCTGGCACCCTTCTGCCCACTAACCTTGAGCGATGACCCACGCCTCCGAGATCGCTGAGACCGTCCGCATCGCTCTCGAGACGAGCCCGATCATCGATGGCCATAACGACTGGCCGTGGGAGTGCCTGTCGCGTCGTGGCTACTCCGTCGACGGGCTCGAGCGAGGTCTGTCGACCGACACCGACATCGAGCGGCTTCGCGTCGGCCAGGTCGGCGCACAGTTTTGGTCGGTCTATGTCGAAGATGTCGCGGGAGGGGCTGAGGCAGTGCAGAAGACTCTCGAACAGATCGACTGGGTCTACCGGCTGATTGCGCGCTACCCCGACGACTTCCGCGTCGCGACGAGTGCCGCAGACGTGCTCGCGGCACGGGCATCCGGGCACATCGCGTCGCTGCTCGGAGCCGAAGGCGCGCACAGCCTCAACGACTCTCCCGCCGTACTGCGTATGTTCGCGAGGCTCGGAGTCCGCTACCTGACCCTCACCCACGTGCTCAACTCGACCTGGGCGGACTCCGGCACCGATGAGCCGGTTTTCAATGGCCTGTCGGATCGCGGCCGCGAGTACGTTCGCGAGCTCGACCGCCTCGGGGTGCTCGTCGACCTCTCGCACGTCTCGCCGAAGACCATGCACGATGCGCTCGATGTCTCGACGGCGCCGGTGATCTTCAGCCACAGTTCGTGCCGTGCGCTCGCCGATCATCGACGGAACGTGCCGGATGATGTGTTGGTGCGCCTGGCCGACAATGGTGGGATCATCATGGTCACCTTCGTTCCGCAGTTCCTGTCGGAGGAGTATTCGGCCTGGTTCGACGGACCGAAAGACACCCCGGAGCCCCTTGTCACCGTGCAGGATGTGGCCGACCACGTCGAGCATGCACGGGATGTCGCGGGAATCCGCCATATCGGCCTCGGAAGCGACTTCGACGGCACCGACGAATTCCCTCGAGACCTCGAGGGTGTGGACGGATATCCGGCCCTTCTCACCGAACTCGCGCTGCGTGGCTGGTCGAGCGGCGACCTGGCGGCCCTCACGGGCGGCAACATCCTCCGGGTGCTCGAGGAGACCGACGCGGCATTCGCGTCAGCGGGGTTCCACTCGCCTCTGCTCGAGTTCTGACGGAGGCTCGAAGAAATGGCACTGCCCTCCCTTCCCAGCCTCGACGGCCGTCGATTCATCATGGAGTTTTCGACGGCGAGCATCGTCGACCCCCAGTCACCGTCTCGATTTCTCTACCACGAGCGGGACGGTCTCATCTGGGGTGACTACGAGGGCGACACCGTCACGATCGGACACTTCGTGGGGACCAGGATCGGCGACGCGCTTTCCGTTACCTTCGCACACGTTGTCGCCGCGAATGGGGAGGTCGTCACCGGTGCGAGCGACAGCACGGTGAGAACCGCAGAAGACGGCCGACTGCGGCTCGTCGAAGACTTCCGTATCGACGGGGTCGATCACGTGAGCAGCTGCATCGAGGTTCCGTAGCCGAGGCCCTTCGAGACATTCCTGTGGCTTGGACGAAATACGCCGGAAATTTCTCCGGAGTAAACCAGACCTAGCGAATCGGCATCACGAGGGAGTCGGAAATGATCACGAAGACCCGCAGAATCACCGCACTCCTGGCGGTCGGGGTGGTCGGTGCCCTTGCCCTGGCGGGGTGCTCGGCTTCCACCACGACGACCGCGGTGAAGACCCTCGTCGTCGACAAGTCGTTCGACCTCAAGACGAGCGACCCGGCCAGAGCCTTCGAGCTCACGGGAAGCATCGTCGACCGTGCGCTCTACGACACGGCGCTCACCTTCAGGGGCAGCGACGTCACGAAGCCGCTGCCGAGCCTCACGACTTATAAGGAGTCGGCCGACGGCACCGTACTCACCCTCACGATGAACGGCAAACACAGCTTCTCCGACGGCACCCCGGTCACGGCCGACGACATCGTCTTCTCCTACAAGCGCGTGCAGGGCATTGCCGGCAACCCGTCGTTCCTGCTCGACGGCGTGGATGTCGCGAAGACCGGGACCGACACCGTCACCCTCACGAGCAAGGTGGCCAACCCCGCTCTCCCGTTCATTCTTCCGAACCCGTCGCTCGGCATCCTCAACTCGAAGCTCGTCAAGAAGAACGGCGGAACAGAGAGCAAGGACGACGGGGCAGAGGCCTTCCTCAACAAGACCTCGGCGGGATCCGGCCTGTACGTGCTCGAGAGCTACAACGTGAGCACGAAGGTCACGTTCAAGCTGAACCCGCACTATGTCGGTACGAAACCAGCCTACGGCCGCGTCGTGCTCGAGAACGTGCAGGGTCCGACGCAGAAGGTCAATGTCTCGGCCGGTTCGTCGCAGGTAGCACTCGACCTCAACTCCGACCAGGTGCAGGGGCTCGGCAGCGGTTCTACGAAGGTCATCAAGGGGGTCTCGCCGGACGTGATCTATTCCTGGTATAACCAGGACGCTACGGTCGGCGCCGGCGTGACCAACAAAGCCGACTTCCTGAAAGCGATCCGACAGGGCATCAACTACTCGAAGATCCTCGGCATCACCGGAGCGGGTTCGGCCCAGCCGGGCGGAATGGTGCCGTCGATGTTCCTCGGTGCGCTCTCATCCGACCCGTCGAATAAATTCGACCTGACCGCGGCAAAGGCGTCGCTTGCGAAGTCCGGCTACTCCGGCCAGGCGATCACCTTCTCCTACCCGAACGACATCACCATCAACGGCCTGCAGATGCAGACCATCGGTGAGGCGCTGCAGTCGCAGCTGAAGGATGTCGGCATCACCCTGACCCTCTCCCCGTCACCGTTCGCGACGTTCATAGACGCCTACCGCGCGGGAAAGCTGCAGTCTGGGGTCATGTACTGGGGCCCGGACTTCCCCGACCCCTCCGACTACCTCGTCTTCAGCCCCGGCCAGTCGCTCGGACTGCGCGCGGGCTGGGCCGCGGGATCGGATGCCGCGGTCACGAAGCTCGCGGATGCGGCGACCACCGCGACCGGAGCCGACCGCAAGACCGCGTACGAGGCGTGGCAGACGGCGGCCAACGCATCTGGACCCTTCGTGCCGATCGTGCAGCCGGGACAGTATGTGGTGACGAGCTCGTCGATCACCTCGCTGGAGCTCAACTCCGTGTGGACCGTTGCCCTCGCAGAGATCAAGTAGTGAGGTAACGGAGGCGACCGCACGGCCAGGCCCGATCGGGCGCCTCCCCCCGCTCGCCCGCTACATCCTCATCAGGTTCGGGATCAGCATCCTGTTGGTCTTCGGGGTGACCCTCATCACCTTCACCCTGACGAACCTGGTGCCGGCCGATCCCGTGCAGTCGGCCCTCGGTGAACGGGCATCCGCGGATCCGGCCATCGTGGCGTCGTTCCGGAAGGCGCAGGGTCTCGATAAACCGGTGGTCGTGCAGTACTTCGTCTACCTCGACCACCTTGTTCACGGCAATCTGGGCAACTCGAACCAGACGCACAACCCGGTCTCACAGGATCTCGGCGTGGCCTTCCCTGCCACAGCCGAGCTCGCGCTGTTCGTCATCGTGCTCTCGATCATCATCGGGATCGGCCTCGGCACGATCGCCGCCCTCCGGCAGAACCGCCTCTCCGACCAGATCATCCGAATCCTCAGTCTCGTCGGAATCTCGATCCCCACGTTCTGGCTCGCCCTCGCCATGTTCTTCGTGTTCTTCTCGATCCTGCATGTCGCGCCGGGAACGGGACGGCTCGATCCGGCGACGCTCCCGCCACCGACGGTGACGGGGATGTACACGGTGGATTCGCTGCTCGCGGGCCAGTTGGTGACCTTCGGCGATGCCCTCGCGCATCTCGTGCTCCCCGGAACGGTGCTCACCCTCTACACGGTCGGGCTCCTCGTGCGGTTCTCCCGTTCGGCGATCCTGGACGTGCTCGGCCAGGAATACATCCTCGCCGCGCGGGCAAAGGGGCTCCCCTCACGGGCCGTCATCTTCCGCTACGCGCTGCGGGCGGCCTCCCTTCCTATCCTCACGATCGTCGGGCTCGCGTTCGGGTCGCTGCTCTCCGGAACAGTGCTCACCGAGCAGGTCTTCGGCTGGGGCGGAATCGGGCAGTACGCCTACAAATCGGCGACGACCCTCGACCTCCCGGCGGTGATGGGGGTCGGCCTCATCGTCGGCATCGTCTACATCGCCACGAATTTCCTGATCGACGTGATCTACGGCTCGATCGATCCGAGAGTGCGGGTGCAGGGATGAGCCAGTTGACGGCAGAGCCACTGCCCGGTCCGGCCGAGAGCGATCCGCCCGACCAGCTCGGCGGCCGCAAGCGCAGACCCCTGCTGCCCGCGGCCTATCGTCGGCCGATGGCCATCGTGGGCATCACGATCATCGTGCTGTGGTTCCTCATCGCGATCTTCGTGCCCCTGATCGCGCCCTTCGACCCGCTCTCGCAGGCGTTCCCCCGGCTGAAGCCGCCGAGCGCCGCGCACTGGTTCGGCACGGACACGCTTGGCCGGGATGTTCTCAGCCGCACCCTCTTCGGCGCGCGAC
>JANYGT010000090.1 GCA_025362355.1 Lacisediminihabitans sp.
GCGCCCCCGAACAATCGTCCCGAGACGGAACAATCACTGCGGGGTTCAGGGTGCGAGAGCCCGGCGTCGCACTACGAGAGGCGAGTGTCAGCTCTCCGCTCGCGCACGGTGAGGTAGCCGACCAACACGACGATGATCACCGCGATCACGGCGCTGACCGGTCCCGTTCCCCAGTCGAGCCCGCCGCGGGCGGGGGAGACGCCCATCCAGTCGGCGAACGACGCCCCGAGCGGACGCGTGACGATATAGGCGAACCAGAAGGCGAGGACGGCGTTAAGCCGGAACACTCCGAAGGCCACCGCCGGGATGGCGATCACGACGGCGAAGACGATACCCGACGCGAAGTAACCGAGATGCAGCGTCGTCGCCGTCATGTCACCGGCTGCTGTGCCGAGGGCGAAGGTGACGAGAACGGTCGCCCAGTAGAAGAACTCCCGACGGCGGGTTGTGATGCTGTGGATCGAAAGTGTTCCCTCGGTGCGGAACCAGACGACGAACACCGCAGCGAGCGCTACGGCGAATACCGCTGTCGAGATGACGTAGGGCACACCGAGCACGATGTGGGTGACATCCGCGGCCATCGTGCCGAAGACGCTCACCATCGCGACCGTCAGCCAGTAGATCGCCGGCACGTAGCGGGTGAGGCGAAACTGGAGGGCGAGCGCCACCGCGAAGGCCACGGCGCCTATGCCGACGGCGATCACCGGATCGATCAGACGAACGAGGAAGTCGGATGTCGTCTCGCCCATGCCCGTCGTCAGAACCTTGACGATCCAGAAGACGGCCGTGATCTCCGGTACCTTGCTCCGCAGTGTCTGGAGCGGAGGCGCCTCGCCTGTCGGCCGGCTCACAGGCCCGCTTTGTCGATCGCGGACTGCAGGGAGGTCGCGTATCCGTCGCTCGTGTAGGTTGCTCCGCTCACACTGTTGATCTTCGCAGACTGAGCCTTGAGAGCCTCGGTGCGCAGGATCGGCGCCGCATAGTTGCTGATCTGTACCGAGCGACCGCCCTGATCGGTCAGCTTGAGCGCTTTGATATCGGTGATCTTGCCGTTGCTGACGATGATCTCGACCTGCATATCGCCGAACTGGGTGGATGCGACATCCCCGACGAACGTGCCGGAACGTCCCGAGGCCGGTGCGGGAGCCGGAGCAGCCGCGCTCGCAGCCGGTGCGGGCGCTGCCGCTGCCGTCGTGCCGGTCGGCGCCGGCGTGGTCGCCGTGCTCGCTGCGTGCGCGGCGAACGTGCTCGCCGCAGCCGAGCCGAACTGCCAGCCGATTCCGAGCACCGCCGCCGACGCGAAGATGCCTCCGAGTGCTGCGCGAATTCTCACCAGTCAAACCTTTCCGTGTGGAGTTGATGCTCCGGGATACCGTTCGCCCGGGCTTCGGCCTCGACCAGATCGAGCCAGGCCGTCGGACCGCAGATGTAGAGGTCGGAGTTCTTGAGGTCGGGGAAGATGCTGCGAAGGGTGACGCGGCGACGGGCATCCTCTTCCGTCATCCATCCCCGTCCGCTTCTCGATCGCTTGCCAACCATCGTGTAGACGTGTGCACCCTTTTTGCGGGCGAGTTCGAGCACCTCGTCCCAGAGATAGGTCTCTTCCCTTGTCGACGCCCGCAACAGGATGGTCGCTTCGCCCGGCTGGATGTTGGAGTCCTCGAGAAAGGCCCTCACCGGGGTGATCCCGATGCCGGCGACGACGACCGCGAGTTTCGGGGCGGTGCGACCGGCATCCGTGAACACGCCGTAGGGTCCCTCGAACCAGACCCGGGTGCCGACCGGAACCCGGGTGATCGCGTTGCTTCCCGACCCGAGGTTGCGCACGGTGATGCGAACGGTGCTGTCGGTCGGAACCGCGGAGAGCGAGATGGGGTGCGAGTGCCACCAGGTGCGTCCGGTCCAGAACCGCCAGACGAAGAATTGGCCGCCTGCAGAATGCAGCGACCGCAGGCTTCGACCGGAGAGGGTGATCGAGGCGACACCGGGCGCGATCTGGTCCACCGACTTCACCCGGAGCCGGTGACGGACGCTCGACAGCAGTGGCTCGCCGAAACGATAGGTGGCGATCGCACCGAACGCGAAAATGTAGAGCGCGAGCCAGTAGGCACGCTCGAAGCTCCCCGACGCGAGGATGCCCCCGACGCTGAGCTGATGCGGCACGGCGACGAGCACGGCGATGTAGCTCAGCAGGTGCACGAGGTGCCAGGCCTCGTAGCTGAAGCGCCGACGAACCGCGACGAGCGACGTGATGACCACGACGATGAGCAGACCGAGTCCGATGAAGGCCAGCGGCATGTCGGGGATGGCGAGCATCGGGCCGATTTCGGCGATGGGGTTGATGCCCGACGCCATCCCGTAGCCGATGAGGAGCAGCACGCCGTGACCAAGCAGGAGGTAGAGCGCCGGTTTGCCGAGCGAGCGGTGCACCGCGATCGCGCGATCGTGGCCGACGGTGCGGTCGATGGTGGGGATGCGCGCAGCCAGCACCAGCATCACCAGCACGAAGTCGGTGCCGAGCAGCCCCGCGATGATCCCGAGGCTCGTGAAGGTGTCGGCAACAGTGCCGAACTTTCCCGCTCCGCCATAGAACAGGAAGAGGGCGACAGCGGCAGCCCCGGAAGCCCAGAGAGCCGTGACCATCGCGTCGGAACGCCGCATCCGCATCTTGTAGTCGTGGCGGCGGTCGGGAGCGGTCTGCGCGCGTACCGACGCCATTCGTCTCTCATCGATGCGATTCGACATCCGTGCCCCCTTCCCTCTCCCAGCCGGCGTTCACTGTTCGATAAGAATCGCGGAAACGGATAAGCGGATGCCGTTAACCGGCCACCCCCATAAAGAGAGTTCTCACATGTTCGGCAGCGTCACCGTTGCGACGAGCCCGGGATGACTATTGCTCAGCCGCACCGTTCCCCCCGCGCTCTCACAGAGCGCGAGCACCAGGGCGAGACCGAGGCCCGAGCCACCGGTCGCGCCCGTTCGGGAGTCGTCGGCTCGCGAGAATCGGTCGAATGCGTGGTCGAGAAACTCGGTCGGCATCCCCGGGCCGTCGTCGGCGACGGTGATCTCGATGCTCTTCGGGTGCTGCGCGACGGTGATCTGAACCGTGCCCTTGCGGTCGACGGCTCCGATCGCGTTAGAACTGAGGTTGTCGAGGATCCGGGCGAAGCTGGTCGCCGAGAGCCGGTATTCGGTGGAGTGTTGCGGAATGTCGAATGAGAACAGAACCTCCACCTCGCGGGGGAGAGCGACGAGGCGGGCCCGGTCGACGGCATCCATCAACTCGCTGATGAGCTCTTCGGCAGTGCTCGACCCGAGGTCGAGTTCACCGGCTTCGAGCCTCGAGAGGGCCAGCAGGTTGGTCGCGAGCGAGGACAGTCGATCCACCGTGCGCTCCGCGGCCACGATCTGGGTGGCGAGTGCCGCGGCGTCGCCGAAGCTACCGTGCGCAAGTTCGAGCTGGGTACGCAGCGCCGCAAGGGGCGTTCTCAGCTCGTGGGCGGCATCCGACACGACCTGCTTCTCGCGGGCCGTCGACCGCCGAACCCGATCGAGGTATTCGTTGATGGTCAGCGCGAGGGCTCGGATCTCATCATTTGCGAGCCCGACCGGAAGGCCCGGCGCCCCCTCCGAAGCGCTGAGACTCTCGGCCTCGAGTCGCATCCTGGTGACGGGGCGGAGCGCGGCGGACCCGAGGAGCCACGCCGCGACGCCGAAGGCGACTAACAGCGCTATTCCGCCGACCAGCAGCACGGTGTCGAAGCCGCGGAACGCCAGCGTGCTCGACGCGGTGCTTCGCGCGGCCCAGAGTCCCCAGGTGCCCGTCGACGTCGCCAGTCGCTGCCCGACGACGATGAACTCCGTTCCATTGACCCGTGTGGTGAACTGTTCGTTCGAGGACGGGCGGTGGTCGAGCTGGCCCTGGATGGCGCGGGGAATCGTCTCGAGCTGCACCCGGCCGCTCGGATCCCGGATGTAGACGAGGCTGCCGAGCCCCGAATCGTCGACCAGCCCGGACGGGTCCTTGCGGATCTCCGCGACGTAGGAGGTCAGGTCTCCCTCCGCGAGCGATCGGTCGGAGGATTCGAGAATCGACGAGACCTCGAACCTTACGAGGATCAGGGCGCTGCCGAAGATGAGGGCCGCGATGAGCACGCTCCCGAGCGTGATGCGCCAGCGGATCGAGAGCCGTGCGAGCACGATCAATGCTCCTGCGTCTCGTCCAGTCGGAGCTCGTAGCCGGTTCCCCGAATCGTCACGATCGAGATCCCGGGTTCGACGGTGTCGAGTTTTCGCCGCAGGTACTTCACATACTGGTCGACGATGGTCGGGTCGATGTTGAGCGTCGTGCCCCAGACCTCCTCGAGGATCTCGGCGCGGCTGACCGCGCGACCGGCGTGCACGGAGAGAAAGCGCAGCAGCAGGAATTCCTTCGAGCTGAGGGCGAAGGGCGCGCCAGCGACGCTCGCGCGAACGGTGGAACTGTCAAATGACACCGCGCCGGCACTGATGACGGATTTCGGTGCCGCCGCGTCGCGGCGCACGAGTGCACGAACCCGCGCGGCGAATTCGGCGAAGGCGAAGGGCTTGGTGAGGTAGTCGTCGGCGCCGGAGTCAAGGCCGAAGACCCGGTCTTCGATGGCGTCCCTCGCGGTAACGAGCAGCACCGGAAGCGAATTCCCGTGCGTGCGAAGATGCCGGCAGATCTCGAAGCCGGTCATCTCGGGCATCATGACGTCGATGGTCGCCGCGGCATACTCGCCGGTGGATGCCGCGATCAGCGCATCCATCCCGTTCGTGACCACCGTCACCTCGTAGCCTTCGGCGGTGAGCCCGCGTTCGACCAGTCCGCTCATCTCCTCGTCGTCCTCAACGACGAGGATTCGCGGCACCGCCACTACGCTATTCCGGACGTACCAAGCAGCGCACCGATCGTGAAGGTGGCTATGAGTGCGATCGCTCCCCCGATCACCACACGAATCGCAGCGACGACCGGGCTGCTGCCTCCGAGTCTGGCGCTCAGCACGCCGGTACCGGCGAGGGCGACGATCACGACCACGAAGGTCGCCGGTACACGAATAGATTCCGGGGTGAGCAGGATGACGAGCAGTGGGATGATGCCGCCGGTCAGGAAGGCGATGGCCGAGGCGAATGCCGCGTGCCACGGGTTGACGACGTCATCCTGATCGATGTTCAGCTCGGCGGAGAGGTGCGCGGCGAGCGCATCGTTCGCCGTGAGCTCCTTCGCGACCTGCAGGGCCGTCGCCTCGGTAAGCCCGCGGGACTGATAGATGCCGGCGAGCTCCATCAACTCCTCTTCGGGGGTCTCCTCGAGCTCGCGCCGCTCTTTCTCGATCAGCGCATGCTCACTGTCGCGCTGCCCGCTCACGGAGACGTATTCGCCGAGAGCCATGGAGATCGCGCCGCCGACGAGGGCGGCGGCCCCCGCCGTGAGGATCGGAGCGTTCGCCGTCGTCGCACCCGCGACACCGACCACGATCGCCGCGACGGAGACGATTCCGTCGTTGGCGCCGAGCACGCCGGCACGCAGCCAGTTCAGTCGCTGCGCCGTTCCGTCGCGGTGAGGTTCACTTTTCTGTTGGTGCGGAACGGCGGTCTCTTCGGAGGTCATACCTAATGGAACCAGCCTGCCGGGCTCACGTCCACGAAGGTGAGGCTGTCCTCGGTCACGCGCCGGCGCTGTCGGCGCGACGGAGGCGGGCCGACCGGAACGACAGCCATATCGTCAGACCGAATACGACGAAGGCGAGCGGGATGTGGATGCCGATCCAGCCGTCCTGGTGCAGGTCGCTGATCAGGTGCCCGATACCGGTCAGCGCGAGTGTGAGAACGAACAGTGCCACCGACATCCAGGCGAGAAGCGGGTTGGTCTTCCGCATGGTGACGATGGCGTAGATCGCGCTGATGAGCGCGAATCCCCAGGCCGCATCGGCGATCACGCCGTGGATGTTGATCCAGCTGTCCCGGTTGTCCTGAGAGACGAACTGGCCGGCGGTGACGGCCTGGAGGAAGATCGAGAGCGTGGTGATCCCGGTGAGGATCGCGAAGGTGCGGCGGCGACCCGGCGAGAGTCGAACGGTGGGTGCGGAAAGCGTGGTGGTCATCTGGTGCCCCTCGGTCGGTGATGATCGCGGGGCGACGAACGCCACCCCGTCACGCACAGTGGTCAGCAACCCTCCGAGGCCCCCGAGAGTCCGGGGCACCCTTCAAGTGAGTTCTCACATGTGCGCGACGGAGGCGCCGCCGATCAGATCAGCCAGCGGTGCTTCTGCACGATCGGGAGCGACTTCCACACCCGTCCGAATCCCCAGGTGTCGCCGGCCGAGACCAGAGCGATGACGATGAGGGCGAGCGCGTAGATGAGGTGATAGTCGACAAGCGGGTTGGTGGATCCCGCGTTGGCGGTGAATGGCCATTCGGCGAGATACATGAAGAGGAGAACGACACTCCCGGCGACCGCGCTCACTCGCAGGCCGACACCGAGCATGACGGCAGCTCCAACGGCGATCATCGCGAGCATGAAGAGCACGTCGGATGCGGGGCTCGCGATCAGCGCGAAGAAAGACTTGAGCGGTCCTGTGACAGCCGGGCTGTTGAGGAAACCCTGGCTCGGAGTTCCGCCCTGAATCCAGGCCGCCGCACTCTTGGTCGAGAATCCGAGGCCGAAGGCCTTGTCGAGGAACGCCCAGAGGAAGATGAATCCGGTGGCGAGCCTCAGGATGGCGAGCGCGCCGCGTGCCGGAGCGGAGGTGACGATGTCGTTCTCGGCTGGTGCGGCGGGGATGCGTGCTGCCACTCCCGTCGTCGTGCCGATGGTACGGATTGTCGTGCTCATGATGTGACTCCCATTGAGTGGATGGCGCCCGAAGGCCGACGCCGCTGGATGATGCCCCTACAGTGGCGGCACGGTCACGATGCCGGCAGGGCCGAAGGTCCCTAACGATGTGGCGGCGGGACCTTCGACACTTCTGCGGGGACGGATGACCGGCTTGGCTGGCACTCGTCAGAAACCGGCATTCGACAGAAACGAGGTCTCGTCCCGATGAAGACGCCACTCGCAACAGTGACCACCGCGCTCGGCTCCCTCCCGGGCACACAACTGCCCGGCGGCGCATTCTGGGCGGACTCGATCGAGAGGGTGCAGGCCGACGTGCTCACCCGAGCGGAGACGACTGAGCCGCGCCCGCGCGAGCTGCCGATCTGGCCGCGGCTCGTCATCCGTCAGTTCACGTCACCGGTGACGCTCATTCTCGTGCTCGCTGCGGCGATCGCCACCGCCGTCGGCGATGCGACCGATGCCACCATCATCGGAGTGATCGTGGTGGCGAGTGCCTCGCTCGGTTTCTGGCAGGAGTTCCGCGCTGCCATCAAGGTGAAACTGCTGCTCGGAAGTGTCGCGTCGACGGTCACCGTCACGAGGAACGGAGTGTCGACCGTCGTCGTGCTCGACGATGTCATGGTCGGTGATGTCGTCGCACTCTCGGCCGGGGATGTCATCCCAGCCGACTGCCGACTCTTCGTCGACGACCAGCTCACGGTCGACGAGTCCGCTCTCACCGGTGAATCCTTTCCCGTCTCGAAGTCGAGCGGCGCTCTGGTCGCGAAGGAGGCTCCGCTCGCCGCCCGGATCAACAGCGTGTTCAGGGGAAGTCATGTGGTGAGTGGCACCGGCACCGCGATCGCCGTTCGCATCGGCTCGGCAACGGAGTTCGGGCGCGTGCAGATCCGGCTCTCCAGCCGCACCCCCCAGACGGCATTCGAAACGGGGATCACCCGCTTCGGAATGCTCTTGCTGCGGGTGATGGTCGTTCTCGTGATCATGGTGTTCGCGATCAATCTGCTGCTCGGGCGGCCCCTCGCCGACGCCCTGCTCTTCTCGCTGGCCCTCGCCGTCGGCGTCACCCCGCAGATGCTTCCGGCGATCGTCTCGGTCAGCCTCGCCAGCGGCGCGCGGCGCCTCGCGCACCACAACGTGGTCGTCAAACGACTCGACGTCATCGAGAACCTCGGGTCGCTGACCGTGCTCTGCACCGACAAGACGGGAACACTCACGAGCGGCGTCGTCGCACTGGATGCCGCAACCGACCCGTTCGGAACGGCCAGCGAGCGCGTGCTCGGGCTCGCTGCCGTCAACGCCGGTCTTCAGAGGGGATACGTCAATCCGCTCGACACGATCATCCTCGCCGCGACGACGATGCCGGAAGCCCGCCTTCTCGCCGAGGTCCCCTACGACTTCGAGCGCAAACGACTGTCGATCGCCGCCGTCATCGACGGTGAAAGCGTATTGATCACCAAGGGTTCGTTCGATTCGGTGCTCTCACGCTGCACGAGTATCGCCGGGACGACCGCCCCCTCGGCCTTCGACGACATCCGGAGACGGTATCGCGATCTGAGCAACTCCGGCCATCGCGTGCTCGGAATCGCCCGCAGGGTTCTCGCCGATGGGGAGATCGTCGGAATCGAGAGCGAGAGCGGCCTGCAGTTCGAGGGGATGCTGTCGTTCCGCGACGAGGTGAAGCCGGGGGTGATCGATGAGATCTCCGCCCTCGGTGTACTCGGCGTCCGGGTCGTCATGGTGACGGGAGACAACTCGCTCGTCGCCGGCTCGGTCGCTGCGGCCATCGGACTCCGCACGAAGCACATCGTCACCGGGATCGAGATCGACTCGATGAGCCCGACCGAGCTGAGGCGGGTGGCCAACCAGAGCGATGTCTTCGCCGAGGTGGAGCCGCGTCACAAGGAGGAGATCGTCGCGGCACTCCGCACCGCTCACGAGACGGTCGGTTTCCTCGGCGACGGGATCAACGACAGTCCGGCTCTGCACGCCGCCGATGTGGGGATCTCCGTCGATACGGCCACCGACGTGGCGAGGGAGGCGGCATCCATCGTCCTGCTCGAGAAGAGCCTCTCGGCGGTCGCCGTCGGGGTGAAGATCGGTCGTCGAACCTTCGCCAACACGCTCAAATACGTGCGGTTCGCGTCGAGTTCGAACTTCGGAAACGTGCTGAGCATGGTCATCGCGTCGGCCATCCTGCCCTTCCTTCCTATGCTGCCCGGCCAGATCCTCCTCCTGAACTTCCTGGCGGACGTGCCGAACACGCTCATCTCGCGTGACAACGTCGACCCCGAGCGGCTGACCCGCCCCGGGCACTGGAACATGCGCGGCATCCGACGCTTCATGCTGGTCTTCGGCGTGCTCAGCACCGTCTTCGATCTCGTCACCTTCACCATTCTCATCACGGTCTTCCATGCCGCCGAGGGCACCTTTCAGAGCGGCTGGTTCATCGAGTCGGCGCTCACTCAGATCGTGGTCGTCCTTTCGCTTCGTACGCAGCGCCCGTTCTTCCGAAGCCGACCGGACACCCTCTTCCTCGTCGCCGCACTCTCCATAGCCGTGGTCACCGCCAGCATCCCGTTCCTGCCGTTCGCCGGCCTGCTCGGATTCGCTTCGCCGACACCGCCGATGATGCTGGCCCTCGTCGGCATCGCGGCCCTGTACCTCACCTCGACCGAACTGCTGAAACGAGTCTCCTGGGCCGGATTCCTCGACCGGGGTGCACCGCTCGACGTGTCGAGAGCCTCGGCGGTTGTGACTTTGGACCCTAGGACGACGCCGCTGACGGCGCTGAAATAGGAGCATGACAATCCACACCACCACCCCACCGTCCGCACACGTTGCAAGCGACCCCCTCGGGCTGCACTGGACGCAGGACTCGACTCCGCGCACCGGACGCGTCGTCGTCGGAGTCGACGGATCCGACTCGTCGGTCCTCGCCCTCGCACGCGGACTCCGCATCGCGAACGCCCTGAACACCAACCTCGAGATCGTCACGAGCTGGGGATACCCCGACGAATTCGGCAGCGTCCCGACGGCGCAGAACTGGTCACCGCAGCAGGACGCCATCGACATCCTGAACGACGCGGTGCACGGCATCTTCCCCGGCACACGTCCGGAATGGGTCTCGGTCCACCCGCGCCAGGGGCATGCCGCCGATGTGCTCATCGACGCGGGCAAGGGCGCCGAGATGCTCATCGTCGGCAGCCGTGGCCACGGTGGCATCATCGGCCTGCTGCTCGGATCGGTGAGCGCGCAGTGCGCAGAGCGCGCGAGTTGCCCCGTGCTCGTCATGCATTGAGCACTCCCCGGGTCGCCCTCACGCTCGCGGCGTTTTAGACTTTCCTCGGCTGGTGTCGAGATCGACGGAGCCCCGTATCGCAAACAGTGAGGGTGTCGAAAAAGTCATGGGCGGACAGCTGGTTCTCGGATTCATCGGACTCATCACCCTCTTCGGCGGCATCGGAACCTTCGCGGCGCTCATCGCGATGGCGAAGTCGCGATACTGATCCTCGCCCTATGGCGTCGGCGTCGGCGTCGGCGTCGGCGTGGACGTCGAATCCTGGATGAACGTGTCGCCCGATGCTGTCAGGATTGCGGCCGCGAAGGCTCGCGCATCGTTGAGTGAACCCGTGTAACGCACGCCGTTGATGATCACCGTCGGGGTGCTGGTGATCTTCGCGACATCCGTTCCGGTGATCGGTCCGGTCGTCGCCCGCGAACTGGCGGCATTCACCCACGACTTGAAGGACTGACCGGTGATGCACGATTCGACTGCCGACAGGTTGGAGATCTTGGTCTTCTTCACCAGGGCGATGATCTGATCATCGCTGAGCCCGTCCGAATTCTCGGCCGGCTGACTCTCGAACAGCAGTGCGCTGAAGTCGAAATAGGAGTTCGGCGAGTAGTTGGCGACACACGCCGCCGCGTTTGCAGACCGTGTCGAGTACTTGTTCGCGCCCGAGAACCTGTCGAGCAGCGAGATCGGATGGATCTCGACGGTCGCCGCCCCCGATTGCACCCAGGTCGCGATCTGGCTGGCATTCGACTTCTCGAACGACTTGCACACGGGGCATTGGTAGTCCAGGTAGACCTGGATCGCGATCACATCTTTCTTGTCTTTCTTCGACGGGCTCGGAGTCTCCCCCGGCTTGAGCGCCGGAGTCGTGACCGCCGCGAGCTTCTGACCGATCTTGATGCCATCGCTTTGCATGTTCATGGGCCCGGGGGACGGGGGACGGATGCCCTGGGAGACCACCAACGCGATTCCCGCCACGATCGCCACAACGACGACGATCAGTCCGCCCTGCAGCAGGGCGCGGCCACGCCGATCCTTTTTGCGGTGCTGGTCGCGAAGGGCTTTCGCCTTCTCACGCGCGGCCTCTCGCCCCTCGTTCCTGCTGGGGCCATCATCGCCAGAATCGCCGTACGTCATCACACCTCTATCGATTTCATCGGGTCACCGCCCGGAGACCTGCCGCGTCGGGCGCGCAAAAGCCCTGTCAAACCTAGACAGACATTCTGGGAATCACCCAGACGACCGGTGCACAGCCTAGCCAGTTCGGAGGAAGCAGTTCACATCCCGAGGCCGCCGACGTGTGATAATGAGAGCGCATCACCCAATCCATTCACTACGGATCGTCCGGCACGTACCTGCCGGTGAAGGAGTTAGTACCACTATGGCCTCTGTCACTTTCGACAAAGCAACCCGCCTCTACCCTGGCTCGACCCGCCCGGCCGTAGACGCTCTCGACCTCTCGGTCGCCGACGGCGAATTCCTCGTCCTCGTCGGGCCCTCCGGATGCGGAAAGTCCACATCGCTCCGCATGCTCGCCGGCCTTGAAGAGGTGAACGAAGGCGACATCCTGATCGGAGACCGCAACGTCACCGACGTTCCGCCGAAGGATCGCGACATCGCAATGGTCTTCCAGAACTACGCGCTGTACCCCCATATGACGGTCGCCGAGAACATGGGCTTCGCGCTCAAGATCGCCGGCGTCAACAAAGATGAGCGCGCCACCCGCGTACTCGAGGCCGCCAAGCTGCTCGACCTCGAGCCGTACCTCGGCCGTAAGCCGAAGGCCCTCTCGGGTGGCCAGCGTCAGCGCGTCGCCATGGGCCGCGCGATCGTTCGCCAGCCCCAGGTGTTCCTCATGGACGAGCCGCTGTCGAACCTCGACGCCAAGCTGCGCGTGCAGACCCGCACCCAGATCGCCTCCCTCCAGCGCCGTCTCGGTGTCACCACCGTCTACGTCACCCACGACCAGACCGAGGCGCTCACCATGGGTGACCGCATCGCCGTGCTGAAAGATGGCGTGCTGCAGCAGGTCGGAACACCGCGCGACCTCTACGCCAATCCGAAGAACGTCTTCGTCGCCGGCTTCATCGGCTCCCCCGCGATGAACCTCTTCACCGCCGACCTCGTCGACGGTGGACTCCGGTTCGGCAGCGCGGTCGCAGCGCTCGACCGCGACAGCATGGCCGCCACCACCAACACGAAGGTCACGATCGGCGTGCGTCCGGAAGACGTCAAGGTCGCGATGGACGGCGAGGGACTCAAGGTCGCCGTCGACTTGGTCGAAGAGCTCGGCGCCGACGGTTACCTCTACGGGCACACGGAGATCGACGGTGCCCGCGTCGACATCGTGGCTCGCGTCGACGGTCGTATCCACCCGAGCGCCGGGGACTCGGTGGTCATCACCCCGTCGCCGAAGCACATCCACGCATTCGACATCGAGTCCGGAAACCGCCTGAGCAAGGCCGTCACCGACTGATCGGATTCCCTCCGGTGCGGGTGACGGTCTTTCGGGCCGTCACCCGCACTGTTTCCGGAACCCCAGAACACCTGGACACAGCATGAGTGGCTCCCTCAACATCACGTCGGCGACCGTCGACCCGGCGCTTCTCGACCTGCCATGGAATCTTCCGCTCGACGTCTGGCCCGACAGTGTCATCGCGGCTCTTCCGAAGGGCATCTCGCGTCATCTCGTTCGATTCGTGCACCTCAGCGGCTACGTCATCGCGATCAAGGAGACCTCGTCGGAGCTGGCCCGTCGCGAGTACGACATGCTGCGAACGCTGCAGAAGCTCGACGTGCCGTGTGTCGATCCGGTCGCCGTGATCACCAACCGCACGGATGTCGACGGCAATGAGCTCAACTCGGTGCTCGTGACCCGCCACCTCAAGTTCTCGCTCCCCTACCGAGCCCTCTACTCGCAAACGCTACGCCCCGACACCGCGACACGCCTCGTCGACGCCCTCGCCGTGCTTCTCGTGCGCCTGCACATCATCGGCGTCTTCTGGGGCGACGTCTCGCTCTCGAACACCCTGTTCCGCCGTGATGCCGGTGCCTTCGCCGCCTATCTCGTCGATGCCGAGACGGGCCAGCTCTACAACGGGCTCTCCAACGGGCAGCGCGAGAACGACCTTGAGATCGCCCGCGTGAACATCGCCGGTGAGTTGCTCGACCTCGCCGCCGGAGGCCGCCTCGACGAGGAGGCCGACCCGGTCGAGGTGTCGAACGGCATCGTCGCGGCCTATCGCAGTCTCTGGATCGAGCTCACCGGATCCGAGTCCTTCTCCTCCAGCGAGCGCTGGCGCATCAACGAGCGGGTGGAGCGGCTCAACGAACTCGGCTTCGACATCGAGGAACTCGCGATCAAGACGGATGACACCGGCAGCCAGGTGCGCATCCAGCCGAAGGTCGTCGACGCCGGCCACCACTCGCGGCGCCTGCTCAGGCTGACCGGGCTCGACGCGCAGGAGAATCAGGCGCGCCGCCTGCTCAACGACCTCGATTCGTACACGGCCACCTACAAGAAGCAGGGACTGGATGAGGAGATGGTCGCGCACGAGTGGCTCGCCCAGGTGTTCGAACCGGTGATCCGCGCCATCCCGCGCGAACTGAAGGGTCGTCTCGAACCGGCCCAGGTCTTCCACCAACTGCTCGACCATCGCTGGTATCTCTCGCAGAACGAGAGCCGGGATGTACCGCTCGCCGAAGCCGTCAGCTCCTACATCGACACGGTGCTGCGGCATCGGCGCGATGAGGCGACCGTCATCGAGCCGACGACGGGCACCATCACGCTTCCGCTCGCCGTCGTCGACGAGAGCGACTGGCGCTCCAAGGTCTGACCCGCTCCCGTCGCACCGCGCGCCCCCGTCGCACAGCGCGCTCCCGTCGCACAGCGCGCTCCCGTCGCACAGCGCGCTCCCGTCGCACAGCGCGCTCGAACGTTGAAACGCTCCGTGGACGTTGGGATCTCCATGGCGATCCCAACGTCCACGGAGGGATTCAACGTTGCACGCAGACGGGACGGTTTGGCGGCTACTTCTTCGCGCGCTGCTTCGAGATCTCGTAGAGGGCGACGCTTGCCGCAATCCCGGCGTTCAGCGACTCGGTCGCGGCGTTGATCGGTACCGAGACGATCGCGTCACAGGTCTCGGTGACGAGCCGCGACAGGCCCTTGCCCTCGCTTCCCACAACCACGACGAGGGGTTCCTTCGCCCAGGAGAGTTCCGGAAGCGGGGTGTCGCCGTCGCCGTCGAGTCCGAGCACGAAGACGCCGCGCTCCTTGAACGCCTTCAGCGTCTGGGTCAGATTCGACGCCATGGCGACGGGAGTTCGCGCCGCGGCACCGGCGGACGTCTTCCATGCTGCCGCGGTGAGTCCGACCGAACGACGCTGCGGCACGATGACACCCTGGCCACCGAACGCGGCGACGGACCGGATGATCGCCCCGAGGTTACGCGGATCGGTCACCCCATCCAGCGCGACGAGCAGCGGTACCTGTCCGCGCGAGACGACCTTGTCGAGCAGATCGGTCGGATGCGCGTACTCGTACGGCGGCACCTTGAGAGCGACGCCCTGGTGCACCGAGTCGAAGCCGCCGAGACGGTCGAGTTCCGGGCGCATCACCTCGAGGATCGGGAGCCCGCGCTTCGTCGCGATCTGCATGATCTCTTTGACCCGGTCGTCGTACTCGATGCGGGTCGCGATGTAGAGCGCCGTCACCGGGATCTTCGCACGCAGCGCCTCGAGCACCGAGTTGCGCCCGGTGACGACCTCGAATTCGTCGGTCTGCTTCGGACGCTGCGGGCGGGACTGCTGCCTGGCAGGGCGCTGCGGTGCTCCGTTGCTGGAGGGACGCTTGCCCCCGCCGGCGGCGACGAACCGCTCCGTCGCCGCCTTGCGTTTTCCGGCGGGATGGTACGGACGATCCTCGGCCTTCGGGGTCGGTTTCTTGCCCTCGAGCGCCTGCCGCCCCTGGCCCCCGGACCCGACCTGCGCACCCTTGCTCACCTTGCGAACCGCGCCGGCGCGTGGCTTGTTCGCTCCGCTGCTCTTCATCGCTCGTCGCTTGTCATGAATCTAAACTCCAATGTGACCCCGTCGGGGTGTCTTCGATCTGGATGCCCGCGGCGACGAGTTCATCGCGGATGCGGTCGGCGACGGCGAAATCCCGCGCTGTTCGAGCCGCGTTCCTGTCGTCGAGCAGTTTTGCCACGAGAAGACCGAGTGCAACGCCCGCCGGTTCGTCGGCAGTCTGCCACTCTACGGCCAATGGGTTGATTCCGAGTACCTCTGTCATGGCGATGACCGTTCCCTGGATGGCCGCGGCCTCCCCGAGGTCTTCGTCGTCGAGCGCCGCATTGCCGGCCCGAATCGCGTCGTGAAGCACCGCGAGTGCCTGCGGAATCGCGAGGTCGTCATCCATCGCCTCCGCGAATTCTGCGGGGATCAGCGGCACCGAGCCGTTCTCGAACCGCGTTCCCCCGAGGCGCCGCCGTGCGCGTTCGAGGAATACCTCGATGCGCTCGAGGGCGGCCTCCGCCTCGATCAGAGCCCCGTCGTGGTAGTCGATCGTCGACCGATAGTGCGCCGCCCCGAGGTAGTACCGCACGACCAGGGGGCGAGCCTTGGCGAGGAACTCCGCGGCGAAGATCGAATTGCCGAGCGACTTCGACATCTTCTGGCCGGTGACGTTGACCAGTCCGTTGTGCACCCAGTGGTTCGCGAATTCGTGACCGGCAGCGGATGACTGCGCCAATTCGTTCTCATGGTGCGGAAACCGGAGGTCGAGTCCTCCACCGTGGATGTCGAACCGCGTTCCGAGATACCGCGATGACATGGCTGAGCACTCGATGTGCCACCCCGGGCGTCCGGCACCCCACGGCGAGGGGAACGACGCCGAGGCCGGCTCGCCGATCTTGTGCCCCTTCCAGAGGGCGAAGTCGCGGGCATCGCGCTTTCCTCGACCGTCGGCATCCGCTGAGGCCGCCATGTCGCCGAGCTTCTGGTTGGTCAGCTCGCCGTAGCCCGGCCACGACGCGACGTCGAAGTAGACGTCACCCGAGCCGTCTTCCGGGGCGTAGGCATGACCGCGCTGGATGAGCTCGGAGATCAACTGCTGCATCTGCGGGATGCTCGCCGTCGCGCGCGGTTCATACGTCGGCGCGAGGATGCCGATCTGGGAATACACAGACGTGAATTCCAGCTCGTAGCGGTAGGCCAGCGCCCACCACGGCTCCTCGGTACCGGACGAGGAGGCCAGTATCTTGTCGTCGATGTCGGTGACGTTGCGCACGAGCGTCACGCGGTATCCGCGGTAGGTCAACCAGCGACGCCACTGGTCGTAGACGAGGGCGGAGCGGAGATGCCCGATGTGCGGGGACGACTGCACCGTCGGACCGCAGACGTAGATGCCGACCTCGCCTTCGACGAGGGGCACGAGGTCGCTGAGGGTCGCGGTCCGCGTGTCGTAGAGGCGCACTGTCACCGTCACAGTTTATTGAGTCGCGTGCACCAGTGCCGTCGCGATGACGGCGACGCCTTCGCCACGCCCGGTGAAGCCGAGACCATCGGATGTCGTCGCCGCGACACTCACCGGCGCACCAACCAGCCCGGAGAGGTGCACCTCGAGCTCCTCGCGTCGCGGACCAACCTTCGGGGTGTTGGCGACGACCTGCACGGAGACGTTGTCGACCGAGAAACCGGCTGCCTCCACGAGGGAGAGTGTCTCTTCAAGGAACACTTCGCCGTGCGCATCCTCGAATTGTGGATCAGCCGTGCCGAATCGCGAACCGAGATCTCCGAGACCGGCCGCCGAGAGCAGCGCATCGCAGATCGCGTGGCAGAGCGCGTCACCGTCACTGTGCCCGGAGAGTCCGCGCTCGCCGGGCCAGTGCAATCCGCCGAGCCAGAGCGGACTCGCGTCATCGAAGGCATGCACGTCGATGCCCGTACCGACGCGGCCGCGTGACTGCCCGCGGTGGCCGAAGAGCGACTCCGCGCGACGAAGATCCCACGCCGTGGTGATCTTGAACGCCGCGGCATCGCCGTCGACGATGCTCACTTCCTGACCGGCCGCGGAGTAGACGGCGGCGTCATCCGTATAGTCCACGGCCGCAGCCGCGTAAGCATCGACGAGTCGAGTGCGGGGAAAGCCCTGCGGAGTCTGCACTGAGACGAGCTGCGATCGGTCGATGGTGTCGCCCGCGCGTCGGAAGCCAGGTGCTCGCTGTGCGGATGCCGCGGCATCCGTGCGCTTGATCGTATCGGTCACCGGAAGCGCCGGGATGACCCCGGCACCGGTCGTCTCGACGGCCGCGATCACGCGCTCGAACTGCGTTGTCGGCGTGAAGCAGCGAG
Organism: Lacisediminihabitans sp.; assembly: GCA_025362355.1. Lineage (GTDB taxonomy): Bacteria > Actinomycetota > Actinomycetes > Actinomycetales > Microbacteriaceae > Lacisediminihabitans. The sequence continues at coordinate 17,508 of JANYGT010000090.1, forward strand.
CGGCGTCGTGCACGAGGACCGTGACGATCGATTCGTCGAGAACCGCGAGTCCGGCGGCGACCGACTGTTGTCGGGTCGCCCCGCCTGCGACGACGGTGACGCCGTCCAAGCGGGTTTCCGCCAGATGACTCGCCGGAATCACGACGATGACCTGCACCTCGACGTCGAGGGCATACACCGCCTGGAGCGAGTGCTCGAGAATCGACCGCCCCGACACGTCGACGAAAGCCTTCGGTGTCGCGGCACCCAGTCTGCTGCCGGCTCCGGCCGCGACGATGATGACCGCGGTGCTAGGAGGCAAGAACCTCGTCGAGCACTGTCGAAGCCTTCTCTTCGTCGGTCTTCTCTGCGAGCGCGAGCTCAGAGATCAGGATCTGGCGAGCCTTCGCGAGCATGCGCTTCTCACCGGCGGAGAGTCCGCGGTCCTGGTCGCGGCGCCACAGGTCGCGAACGACCTCCGACACCTTGATGACATCACCCGATGCGAGCTTCTCCATGTTGGCCTTGTAGCGACGAGACCAGTTGGACGGCTCTTCGGTGAACGGGCTGCGAAGAACCTCGAACACCTTCTCGACGCCCTCGCGACCGATGACGTCGCGAACGCCGACGAGATCGACGTTGTCTGCCGGCACCTCGATGGTCAGGTCTCCCTGCGCGATGCGGAGCTTAAGGTAAAGCTTGTCTTCACCCTTGATCGTCCGGTTCTTGACCTCGATGATTGTTGCAGCACCGTGGTGGGGGTAAACGACTGTCTCGCCGACCTCGAAAAGCATTGATGGAGCTCCGTTCCGTGGCCTCTAGTTTACCACAGCGTTCTTTCAGTTAGGCTGTCCTAACCCGTCCGTGGACGGTCTGCCTCTGTAGGCTAAACTCGAGGCCGTTGTCCCGCGTTCTGGAGGGTTCTGTGAGAGCACGTATTGCTGTGTCCGTCGTGCTGGCGGCCGGGCTGCTTCTCGGTACTAGCGGGTGCACGTTCTTCACCGCACAATCGACGCTTCAGAAGTACGACCCGAGTGACGGAGTCGGCACCCAGGTCGGCACGGTCAAGGTACGTAACGCCCTGCTGCTCTCTGCGGATGGTGAGACTGCGAGCTTCCTGGTCAACTTCATCAACGACGGGCAGGATGCCGTGGATCTGCGGGTGCAGTACACCTCTACCGACGGCAAGGTGACATCCACCTTCCATCTCGAGGCCGGCGAGGTGAAGACCTTCGGCTCGAAACAGACGACCCAGCTCGTCTTCAAGAACATCGGCAAGGAGGCGGGAACGCTGCTTCCGGTCTATTTCCAGTACGGGTCGGTGAGCGGCAAGCAGATTCTCGTGCCGATCCTCGACGGATCGCAGGGCGACTACGCCGGGCTCCTGCCGACGAACTCACCCACGCCGTCACCAACGTCGATGTCAACCAATCCGCCGGTGACCGTGCCGATCCCCACCGCAGCTCCGTAGGTCTCGACAGGCTCGACCACCGGGGGAGGCTCGACCAACGGCGAGGCCTCAGCCCTCGAAGCGGTAGCCGAGACCCCTCACGGTGACCAGCATCTCTGGCTCAGAGGGCGTTGCCTCGATCTTCGAGCGGATGCGCTTGATGTGCACGTCGAGGGTCTTCGTGTCCCCGAAGTAGTCGGCTCCCCAGACGCGGTCGATCAGCTGCCCGCGGGTCAGCACGCGGCCGGAGTTTCGGAGAAGCAGCTCGAGCAACTCGAACTCCTTGAGCGGCATTGCGGTCTCCGCACCGCGAACGGCGACGGTGTGGCGCTCGACGTCCATGCGCACGTCGCCGGATTCGAGGATCGCGACGCCGTCGTCATCAGTCTCGACCCGACGCCGCAGCACGGCGCGAATGCGGGCGAGGAGCTCGCGGGTCGAATAGGGCTTCGTCACGTAGTCGTCGGCCCCGAGCTCGAGGCCTACGACGACATCCACCTCACTGTCCTTTGCGGTCAACATGATGATCGGCACCTGCGAGCGCGTGCGGATCTCGCGGCAGACCTCTGTACCGGGGATGCCGGGCAACATGAGGTCGAGCAGGATGAGGTCGGTGCCGCTGCGGTC
>JANYGT010000093.1 GCA_025362355.1 Lacisediminihabitans sp.
GGCGTCATAGCTGGAGCTATGGCGAGCCCCGATGGGCGAAAGAGGGCCGCGGCGTCAGCCACGGCCCTCTCTGCGATTGCGGCGCGTCAGCCGCCGACGACCGGCGCGCTGCTCGTCGTCGAGTGGTCCGTCGCGAGGGTGCCGAGGTAGAGCTCGATGACCTTGGGATCGCTCATCAGGGTGCGCCCGCTGCCGGTGTAGGCATCCCGACCCTGGTCGAGCACGTAGCCTCGATCGCAGATCTGAAGCGCCCGCCGCGCGTTCTGCTCGACGATCATCACCGAGACGCCGGCACGGTTGATCTGTGCGACGTTGATGAACGTCTCGTCCTGGCGAACAGGGGAGAGGCCGGCGCTCGGCTCATCGAGCAGCAGTACGGACGGATCCATCATCAGTGCCCGCGACATCGCGACCATCTGGCGCTCGCCGCCCGACAGCGAGCCGGCGCGCTGCTTGAGGCGCTTACCGAGTTCGGGGAACAGGTTCGTCACGAAATCGATCCGCTCGCGGTATCTCTTCGGCCGCTGGTAGACCCCCATCTCGAGGTTTTCCTCGATCGTGAGGCTCGGGAAGACGTTGTTGTTCTGAGGCACCATCCCGACGCCCTTCGACACCAGCTTGTCGGCCTGCAGCCCGGTGATCTCTTCGCCGCCGAGTGTGACCGATCCGCTCCGGATGTTCACCTGGCCGAAGATCGCCTTCAGAAGGGTCGACTTCCCGGCGCCGTTCGGGCCGATGATGCCGACCAGCTCGCCCTTGCCGACATAGACGTTGCAGCCGTTCAGGATGTCGACGCCCGGGATGTACCCGGCCACGAGATCCTTCGTCTCGAGAATGATCTCGTCACTTGCCATCAGTGGCCTCCATCGTGTGGTCGGCTTTCTCGTCCCGGATCTCATCCGAGATCTCGCCGACGAGGAACGAGTCGCCGAGATCCTTGGCGACCTCGAGTTGTCCCGTGAGCGATCCGAGGTCGGTGTCGTGGTGGGCGCCGAGGTAGGCGTCGATGACGGCCTGGTCGCGCATGACGACATCCGGATAGCCCTCGGCCACGATCTTGCCCTCCGCCATCACGATCACCCAGTCGGCGATCGTCTGCACCATGTGCATGTCGTGCTCGACGAAGAGCACGGTCATGCCCTCCTTCTTGAGGTTGAGGATGTGTCCGAGCAGCGACTGCGTCAGCGCGGGGTTCACCCCGGCCATCGGCTCGTCGAGCATGACGAGTTCGGGCTTCGACATGAGGGCGCGAGCCATCTCGAGGAGTTTGCGCTGGCCGCCGGAGAGGCTGGCTGCGTAGTCATCCGCCTTCGTGTCGAGCTTGAAGCGCGCGAGCAACTCCATCGCCTGCGCGGTGATCTCGTCTTCGCGCTTTCGCCAGAGACGGGTGACCAGTGAGGTGAGAAAGCGCTCGCCGCCCTGGCTTCCGGCCCCGAGTCGCATGTTCTCCAGCACGCTGAGCAGGCTGAGGGCCTTGGTCAGCTGGAAGGTGCGCACCATTCCGCGTCGCGCGACCTTGTAGGCCGGAACGTTGGCAAGACTCTTGCCGTCGAGGGACCAGGTGCCGGAGTCGGGCTTGTCGAAGCCCGTGAGCAGGTTGAAGAAGGTCGTCTTGCCCGCGCCGTTCGGCCCGATGAGGGCCGTGATCGCGTTGCGGGGGATCTCGACGTGCTCGACGTCTACCGCGTTGACGCCGCCGAAGGTGCGGCGCACGCCATGCGCTACCAGGATCGGATCCACCTTCGGTACGCCCGGAAGCGGCTCGCCGACCTGCAGAACAGTCACGTCTTTCGTCGCATCAGCCACTGAAGTGCGCCTCTCTCTTCTTGCCGAAAATACCCTGCGGTCGGAAGATCACGAGCAGCATCAGCGCGATTCCTACGATGATGAACCGGATCGGCCCCTGCTGAACCGACGAGAGGGGCAGCAGATGATTGTTGACGAGAAGGGTGAGTATGCCATCCGACAGCTGCAGGACCACCCAGAAGATGATCGACCCGATGATGGGTCCGAGCACCGTCGTCGCGCCGCCGAGCAGCACAATCGTGTAGAGGAAGAACGTCGTCTGGGTGCCGTAGTTGTCTGGTTGGAGCGACGTCGGGATGATGATGAGCACCGTGCCGAGACCACCGAGCACCCCGCCGAGGATCAGCGATTGCATCTTGTACCAGGTGACGTTCTTGCCGAGGCTTCGCACGGCATCCTCGTCCTCACGGATTCCCTTGATCACCCGGCCCCAGGGGCTGCGCATCAGTTGCCAGACGAGTACCGCGGCGATGATGACGACCGTCCAGCCGACCAGGATCGACCACAGCTGGTTGTTGTTGTAGGTGAGAACACCGAATCCATACTGGATGTCGGGCAGCGGGTTCATGGCGTAGAAGTCGCGGGAGGCGCCGTTGATGCCGTCGGAGCCACCGGTGTACTGGCTGATACTCGGGGTCTTGACCGTGTATCTGACGATCTCGGCGGCCGCAATGGTCACGATGCTCAGATAGTCCGCGCGCAGCCTCAGCGTCGGGATGCCGAGCAGCAGGGCGAAGAGCACCGCCCCGACAACCGTCGCAACGAGTGCCCAGCCGAGCGGCCATCCGAATTTCACCGTCGTGATCGCGAACGCGTAGCCTCCGACGGCCATGAATCCGGCCTGGCCGAAGTTGAGCAGCCCGGTGAATCCGAAATGCACGGCGAGGCCGAGTGCCGCGAGCGCGTAGCCGATCGTCAGCGGTGAGACGATCTCTCCGAAGGCCAGCGGGATGAAGTTGAAGTCCACGAGCGTTCCCCTAACCGATCCGGTCTTTGCGGCCGAGGATGCCCTGCGGTCGGAAGAGAAGGATGACGATCATCACCGCGAGGGCGGCGACGAGTTTCAGATTCGACGGGATGAAGCCGTAACTCGTCGACAGGTCTATCAGCAGCCCGATGATGAGGGATCCGACGAGCGCGCCGAATGCCGAGCCGAATCCACCGAGGGTCACGGCGGCGAAGATGAGCAGCAGGATGCTTGCTCCCGTCTCCCAGCTGACCGGCTGGTAGTAGCCGATCAGGGCGCCGGAGAGACCCGCGAGCGCTCCGCCGGCGACCCAGACGATGCGGATGACCCGCTCGACGTTGATCCCGGTGGCGGCGGCGAGCGAACGGTTGTCGGCCACCGCTCGCGTCGCCTTCCCGATGCGGGTGCGCAGCATCGCGAATGCCACGAGGAGCAGAACGACGATGCAGATGATCGGACTGACGACATCCCAGAACCTCAGGTGAACGGGGCCGAGGGTCAGGAACGATGAGCTGTCGCTTGGGGTGACGAGCAGATCCGGTCCGAAGATGAAGTTGAAGATGTAGCGGAGGGCCAGCGAGAGGCCGATGCTCACGATCATGAGCGGGATGAGGCCGATGCCCCTCTTGCGCAGCGGTTTCCAGAGGCCGAGATCCTGCAGGTAGCCGAAGATCCCGCCGAAGACCAGCGCGCTCAGGATGCCGAGCCAGCTCGGCATGTGCATCACCCCGGAAACCACGTACCCCACGAGTCCACCGAAGGTGACGAGCTCGCCGTGGGCGAAGTTGTTGAGGCCGGTCGTGCCGTAGATGAGTGAGACGCCGATGGAGGCGAGAGCGATCAGCAGCCCGTAGATGAGGCCGGTCGCGATCCGCGGGAACACCACCTCGGCGAATGTCGGGGTGTTGCCGGAGGATGTGCTCGGCGACGAGGTCTTTCCCGGGGCGGGAGTCGCGCCGGCCGCTCCGTCACCGAGGAGGTAGTAGGCGGGAACGCCCTGGTTCTCGGCATCGACCTGCACATCGCGCGGGTTATCGCCGAGCACCGAGAGTCCGGCGGGAATCGTCGACTTGTCGAGGAGCACTTTGTAGGTGCCGGTCTTCTCGATCGGGACGGTCGCCCGGCCGTCGGCGCCGCTGACGACGGTCGTGCTGAACCCGCTCGGGCCGGTGACGGTCACCTTCGCATTCGGGACATTGCTCTTGTCGGCGGCGATCCGAATCCAGATTCCGATGCTCTGGGCGGCGGTTGTCGGGGCGGTGCTGCCTGGCGCCGGGGTGGGGGTGGTATCGACGGTGGGAGCGCTCGACTTCGCTGAAGAGAGTGACTGCGCAGAGGCCGAATCGACGGTCGAGAAGGCGAAGGCCGTCGCGGCGAACATCAGTGCCAGCACGACGACGAAGAGTCGGATGACGCGAGGTCTGCTTCTGAGCGCTGTCACCATGTGGACCTCCGTGGGTGTGAGCATCGGGAGACGGCGAAGGCCGATCCGTCCGCACTGACGTTACCGATCGATTGTGTCCCCTGTGTTTCGCAGAGGCCACCGTTCGGTCTCGCAATTATGGCCGCGGATCAGCTCCACCGCCATTTGGAGTTAATATCGACTACCGGAATCCATCGCCGTAGTCCGGGCTCCCACCACCACAGCTCTGCGAAATTGGGTAAACAATGGACCAGCCGGATCCCTTCGGTTTCATCGGACTCACCTACGACGACGTAATGCTCCTTCCGGGGCACACGGATGTCATCCCGAGCGAAGCGGAGACGACGACGAGGCTCAGTCGTCGCATCACCCTTGCCGCTCCGCTCCTCTCCTCCGCGATGGACACCGTTACCGAATCCCGCATGGCGATCGCCATCGCTCGTCAGGGTGGGATCGGGGTTCTGCACCGCAACCTCTCGATCGCCGACCAGGCCGGGCAGGTCGACCTCGTGAAGCGAAGCGAATCCGGAATGATCACGAATCCCGTCGTCACCACCCCGGGTGCCACCGTTGCCGAGGTCGACGCCCTCTGCGGGCAGTTCCGCATCTCCGGGCTGCCGGTGGTGGATGCCGACGGCCGGCTGGTCGGGATCATCAGCAACCGCGACATGCGCTTCGTCTCCCCTTTCGAGAAGGCGACGACCTACGTGCGAGACGTGATGACGCGCATGCCGCTGATCACCGCACCCGAGGGCATCGATCCGGATGACGCCGTCGCGATCTTCGCGCAGCACAAGATCGAGAAGCTGCCGCTCGTCGACGCATCCGGCCGCCTTCGCGGGCTCATCACCGTGAAGGACTTCGAGAAGACCGAGAAGTATCCGAATGCGACGAAAGACGACTCTGGCCGCCTGCGGGTCGCCGCGGCCATCGGATTCTTCGGCGACGCGTGGGAGCGCGCGATGACACTCATCGACGCCGGGGTGGATGCCCTGGTCGTCGACACGGCCAACGGCGACAGCGCGGGAACGATCGACATCATCCGCCGCCTGAAGAGCGACCCGCTGGCCGCCCACGTCGACATCATCGGAGGCAACGTCGCCACCCGCGGAGGCGCACAGGCGCTCGTGGATGCCGGCGCCGACGCCATCAAGGTCGGAGTCGGACCCGGATCCATCTGTACCACTCGCGTGGTCGCCGGCGTCGGAGTGCCGCAGGTCACCGCGGTCTACGAGGCGTCGCTCGCCGCACGCGAGACCGGCATCCCGGTCATCGCCGACGGCGGCCTGCAGTACTCGGGTGACATCGCGAAGGCCCTCGTCGCCGGTGCCGACACCGTGATGCTCGGCTCGCTGCTGGCCGGCTGCGACGAGTCGCCTGGCGACCTCGTCTTCCAGAACGGCAAGCAGTACAAGAAGTACCGCGGAATGGGATCACTCGGAGCGCTGCAGACCCGTGGGGAGAAGACCTCGTATTCGAAGGACCGTTACTTCCAGGCGGACGTTCCCTCCGACGACAAGCTCATCCCCGAGGGCATCGAGGGGCAGGTGCCCTACCGCGGGCCGCTCTCCGCGGTCGCCTACCAGCTGCTCGGCGGACTCCGCCAGTCGATGTTCTACACGGGTGCCCGCTCGATCGAGGAGCTCAAGCAGAAGGGCAAGTTCGTGCGGATCACCGCCGCCGGCCTGAAGGAGTCGCACCCCCACGACATCCAGATGACGGTGGAGGCGCCGAACTACACGCGGTAGGTATCGCGGCCATAGCTCCAGCTATGACGCGAGGGACCCCGGCGTGCGGGGGGGCTTTCGTGACTTTGTCCCCTCCCTCACAGGGCAGCCCACAGTGACGGATTCTGCGGATGCCCCAACGCCGCTCCTCGCTCGACGAGATTTCCGCAGGCTGGGGCGATGCACGAATTCGAGAATTTTGGCCTGATTCACACGGATGACGTCCGAGCCGCTGGAGATGACCCGCGAGAACTGCGCCGTCTCGCCGCTCGCGGCCACGCGATAAGAGTTCGACGTGGTGTCTACTGCGAACGAGAGCACTGGGATTCGCTCAGCAATCTCGAACGGCACATCCTGCAGACTCGAGCGGTAGTGCGCGCGGCGCATCCTCCATTTCTCGTCGCGGCATCATCCGCGGCCGCGGTGTGGGGAATGCCGTTCGCGGCGGAATGGCCGATCGAGGTGACCCTCCTCGCGCCCTACAGGGGTGGGGGCAAATCCGAACCGGGCGTTCGGCGCACCAGCGCAGGCGGGATCGACGTTCGCAGAGTGATCCGTTTCGCGATTCCGGTGACAAATCTGGCGCGGACCGCGCTCGATGTCGCCCGAACGCTCGACTTTCCGGATGCGGTTGCAGTGTTCGACCGGTGCCTCGCGGAGAAGAATCCACTCCGTATCGAGAAGGCCGAGTTGATGGCAGAGCTGACCAGGGTGACATTCGCCCGCGGGGGTTCCGCTCTGGCGAGGGCTGTCGAATTCGCCGCCGAGCTCTCCGGGTCGGTCGGCGAATCGCGGTGTCGAGCTGTAATCCATCGGCTCGGTTTTGCGGCGCCGATTCTGCAGCAACGATTCGTCGACTCCGAGGGTGAGATGTTCTGTGACTTCTTCTGGGAGGAAGTAGGCAAAGCGGGCGAATTCGATGGCAAAGTCAAATTCACCAACGAGGAGTACACCAGTGGAGATCCCGTCGAGGCTCTCTGGCGGGAAAAGAAGCGGGAGGATCGTCTGCGCAGGCAGGTCGCCGGCGTAGTCCGGATCCTGCACAGCCATGTAGAGAATCCTCGCGTTCTCGAACGGATGTTGGATGCCGCCGGAATTCCCCGTTGCCGCTGAGCATGGTTTGCACGCCGCTGCTATCGGCCCCGCCGAACGAGGGACCCAGTCGATCGCCGGGGGACCTCTGCGCGCGGGGGTCCCCCGGGTCATAGCTGGAGCTATGGCAGGGAGAAGTCGGCGGCACGAGGTGGAGAGCGGGAGCCGGTCGAGGGGGAGCAGCTGCGGGCACGTGCGCGGCACGAGGCCGGCACGGTGGTGATCCACCCCGGTAGGCTTTCCAGCGTGAGTGACGTAGAGATCGGGCGCAACAAGCGCGCGCGCCGAGTGTTCGCGTTCGACGACATCGCCATCGTGCCGAGTCGGCGCACGCGCGATCCGCAGGATGTGTCCGTCAACTGGAGCATCGACGCGTACCAGTTCTCCATCCCGATCCTCGCGGCTCCGATGGACTCGGTCGTCTCGCCGGCCACCGCCATCCTGATGGGCCAGCTCGGCGGCCTCGGCGTGCTCGACCTCGAGGGCCTCTGGACGAGATACGACGATCCAGAGCCGCTGCTCGAGGAGATCCGCTCCCTCCCGGCAGGCGAGGCGACGAAGCGGATGCAGGCCATCTACGCCGAACCCCTCAAGCCGGAGCTCGTGACCGCCCGTCTCGCCGAGATCCGTGCTGCCGGTGTCACCGTCGCCGGCGCGCTCTCGCCGCAGCGCACACAGCAGCTCTACGAGACCGTGGTCGCGGCCGGCGTCGACCTCTTCGTCATCCGCGGAACGACGGTCAGCGCCGAGCACGTCTCCAAGAACCAGGAGCCCCTCAACCTCAAGAAGTTCATCTACGAGCTCGACGTGCCGGTCATCGTCGGAGGTGCGGCCGGTTACACCCCCGCGCTGCACCTGATGCGAACCGGCGCGGCAGGTGTTCTGGTCGGCTTCGGCGGAGGGGCGGCGAGCACGACGAGGGCGAGCCTCGGCATCCACGCTCCGATGGCGACAGCCGTAGCGGATGTCGCGGGAGCCCGCCGCGACTACATGGACGAGTCGGGCGGCCGCTACGTGCACGTCATCGCCGACGGCGGACTCGGCACGAGCGGCGACATCGCGAAGGCGTTCTCGGTCGGAGCGGATGCTGTCATGCTCGGTTCGACCCTCGCCCGCGCGACGGAGGCGCCCGGCGGCGGCTGGCACTGGGGAGCCGAGGCGCACCACAGCGAACTGCCAAGGGGCAATCGCGTCGAGGTCGGCTCGATCGCGCCGCTCGAGGAGATCCTTTTCGGCCCATCCTCAGTCGCGGATGGCACTGTGAACCTCGTCGGCGCCCTGCGTCGGTCGATGGCGACGACCGGCTACTCAGACCTGAAGGAATTCCAGAGGGTCGAAGTGGTCGTCGCTCCCTACAACAAGTAACCGCACCGATTCGAAGGGGAATCCTCATGGCCTCACCGAAGACCGTCACCCGCTCATCCAAGCTCGGGCCGGAGGAACGCGCGGCCGCGATCGAGGTTCTCAAACAGAAAGAGCTCGACATCCTCGTCGTCGGGGGTGGGATCGTCGGAACAGGAGCGGCCCTGGATGCCGTGACCCGAGGCCTCAGCGTCGGACTTCTCGAGGGCCGCGACTGGGCGAGCGGAACATCCAGTCGGTCGTCGAAGCTCGTGCACGGCGGCATCCGCTACCTCGAGCAGCTCGACTTCAGACTGGTACGCGAGGCGCTCAAGGAGCGCGGACTGCTGCTGCAGCGCATCGCGCCTCACCTCGTGAAGCCGGTGCGCTTTCTCTACCCGCTCAACAAGCGGTTCGTCGAGCGCATCTACATCGGCGCCGGCATGCTGCTCTACGACGTGCTCAGCTACACCGGCGGTCGGCCGCCCGGCGTTCCACATCACCGTCACCTGACGAAGTCGCAGGTCATGCGCGCCGCCCCGTCGCTCGCGAACGACGCGATGATCGGTGGCATCACCTACTACGACGCCCAGGTCGATGACGCCCGCTACGTCGCGACTCTGGCGCGCACGGCATCCTTCTACGGTGCGCATCTCGCGAGCCGGGTCACCGTCGAGTCGTTCCTCAAGGTCGGCGAACGTGTCGTCGGCGTCAAGGCGCACGACCTCGAGACGGGGGAGCATTTCGAGATCCGCGCGAAGCAGGTCGTCAACGCGACGGGCGTCTGGACGGATGACACCCAGTCGATGGTCGGTGAGCGCGGTCAGTTCAAAGTGCGCGCCTCCAAGGGCGTGCACCTGGTGGTGCCGCGTGACCGGTTCCAGTCAAGCATGGGACTGCTGCTGCGCAC
>JANYGT010000097.1 GCA_025362355.1 Lacisediminihabitans sp.
TCACCGGGAATCCGCGATCAGGATGCCGCAGGCCCCGTCGACGCGCGCACCTCGAGTGACGTCGGGATCACGAGCGACTCCGGCAGACCCCCGTCGATGGCGGCGAGCAGCCGCACGCCGGCCTCACGCCCGAGCCCCTCGGCGTCGAATCTCACCGTGGTCAGCGCCGGCTCGACGAGCCTCGAGTACGGGATGTCGTTGAACCCGGCGACGCTGAGGGTGCCGGGCACCGCGACCCCGAGTTCGCGGGCGCCGAGCAGCACCCCGTAGGCGAGTACGTCATCCGCGCACACCACCGCGGTGACACCGGAGATGAGCCAGCGCGGCCAGTTCTCGAGGAATACCGCCCGCCCGGCCTCGACCGTGTCCTCGGTGCACGATGCCGTCTCGGTGAGCACCGCACCGCGAGCCGAGAGGTGCGCGCCGAGGAGTGAGCGTCGGATGGCGAACGTGTCTTTCGCCCTGGCGAGGTCGAGGTACGCGATCCGCCGGTGTCCGAGGTCGCGAAGGTGTGACGCGAGTGCGACCGTCGCCCCATCGAGGTCGAGGTCCACCCGTGCGAACGCTGCGGCCGATCCGGGCGAGTCGACGAGCACCGTCGGGCAGGTTGGCGAAAACCCGGCGAGAACGTCTCCCGCGGGATTGGCGAGCACGAGGCCGGCGAGATTCGCACCCTGGGCCGTTCGTACGGTCTGGAGGTCGTAGTCGGAGCCGAGCTCTCCGACGACGAGCTGCAGGTCGAATCGCGGCGCGATGCTCGTCGCGAGAGCGTGGAACAGGTCGGCGAAGAAGGGATTGCGCACATCGGGGCAGACGAGTGCGATGGTCGTCGACCGGCGGGTCGCGAGGTCGCGGGCGCCGCCGTTCGGGCGGTAGTCGAGCTCGGAGATGGCCTGGGTTATCCGGGTGCGGAGGGCTGGGGTTATCCGGCCCCCGTCCCGATCGTTGACGACGAGCGAGACGGCTGACACCGAGCATCCGACCCGCTCCGCGACATCTCTCAGGGTGGCTCGCGGCGCGGTCATGCCCAGCGTGCCGCCGGCATGGTCTTCAGGATGTCCTCCGCGATCGTCAGGTCGATGGCGTGCGGCACGAGCTGGTCGCCGTTCACGAAGTCGCCGAGTCGCGTCGCCAGCGCGTGGATCGAGTGCCCCTGCAGCGCGAATCCGACATCCATCACCTCGATCGCGTGGCCGGTCGCCGCGGTGAGATTCAGCATCTCGCCGCGCGCGAGGAGACGAACGCTCTTGCCGGACGGGAGGTCGTACTGCACGACGTGGGGCGCGATGACGGTCTCGGTGACGGCGGCGGACTTCAGCGCCGCGACATCCAGTTCCGTCGAGAAATGCCCGACGTTGGCCAGCATCGCACCATCTTTCAGAAGGCCGAAATGTTCCTCTCGAACGATGCCTGGCCGTCCGGTCAGCGTGATGACCGTATCGGCGAGGGGCAGCGCCTGCTCGAGCGGCATGACGAGCATCCCGTCGAGTGCAGCCTCCAGCGCCCGGATCGGATCGACCTCGACGAGCAGCACGGTCGCGTTCAGCGCCCGCAGTGTTCTCGCAAGGCTGCGACCGACGGTGCCGTATCCGAACAGGCAGAATGTGCGTCCGGCGACGATGGTGTTGGTCGCCCGGTTGAAGCCGTCGACGACCGCCGGACCGATTCCCTTCTCGTTCTCGACGATCTGCTTCAGCGGGCTGTCGTTCACGACGATGACCGGGAAGCGGATGCGCCCGCTCAGCTCTCCGCGCAGCCTGAGCGCTCCGGATGTGGTCTCCTCCGTGGCGGCGATGACCCCGGTCTGCCCGCTCTCGACGACGGCCGCGATCAGATCAGCACCGTTGTCGATCAGAAGGTCGGGCTTGGTCGCCAGCAGCGTCTTCACGTGCTCGAGCTGGTCGGCGTAGGTGTCGGTACGCTGCCCGAGCACGCGGATGCCGAGATCCCGGCGCAGTGCTTCGGCGACGGAGTCATCCGTCGTGCCGGGACTTCCGCTCATGGTGAGACTCGCGCCCCCGGCGACGAGCAGCTCAGCGAGCACGGCTGTCTTCGATTCGACGTGAAGACCCATCGCGATCACCCGCCCGGCGAGGGGTTGCTCGCGCTCGAAGTCGACCCGAAGACCTGCGAGTAGCGGCATGTTCTGGCGAGCCCAGGCGATGCGCCCGGCTCCCTGTTCGTAGAGGTCCATGGATGTCCGCTCTCTCGTGTCGCGCCAAGCCTGCTGCAAGCGGTCGCGGCCGTCAAGCGCTTGACGCAATCGGGCCGAGAGGCCGGTTCGTTAGGCTCGGCGCTGTGACTCGACTGAAGCGAATTCTCACGGCCGCCCGACTCCGACGGGTCGCGGCTATTCTCGCGAGCTCGGCGATCATCGCGCTTGCGGCAGGTCCGGCGGCGGCATCCGTAGCCGCGCCCACCGGCGTCGAAGACTTCTCGTTCGACTCCTATGACGCCGACTACTACCTGTCCCGGGACGCCGGCAACCACGCGACGCTGAAGACCGTCGAGACGTTCGTCGCGAAGTTTCCGAGTTTCGACCAGAACCGCGGCATCATCCGCATGATCCCAGATGATTACAACGGCGTCCCGCTCCACACCACGGTGGTCTCCGTCACCGACGCGGCCGGGAAAGCCGTGCACTACGCCTCGACCGACGACGGGTCGTCCACCCAGCTCGCGCTCGGCACGAACGATTACGTCCGAGGCCGGCAGACCTATCGCATCACCTACACGCAGCAGAATGTCGTGCGCCACTTCGCGAACACGAACGACGACGAGCTCTACTGGGACACCAACGGCACCGGGTTCTCCCAGCCCTTCGGATCCGTCACGGCACGGGTGCACGTCGATCCCTCGATCGCGTCGCTGCTGACCGGCAACCAGACCTGCTACCGCGGAGCCGAGGGATCGACGACGAAGTGCGACATCCTGCGGAGCCCGGAAGCGACATCGCCAGCCACCCCCGCATCGCAGGAGGCGGTCTTCACCGCGAAGACCACCTCCCTCGGCGGTAACCAGACCATGACCGTCGCGATCGGATTCGCCTCCGGAAGCTTCGTTCAGGTGCCGGCCGACAGCTCTCCGGGCGGTGGCTCGAGCCTGAGCCCGCCAGTGCCGCTCTGGTCGACGGTCATCGCCATCATCCTCGTGATCGCGGGCGGCGCGATCGCGGTCGGCAGCCTTGTCCGTCGGGTCTTCTTCGGCCAAAGGGATGCGGCGGGCCGCGGCATCATCGTGCCCCAGTACACCGTGCCGAAGGGTATCGACCTCCTCGAGGCGGCATCCATCACCAAGCGCATGTCGACCGGGCTCTCCGCCCAACTGGTGAGCTTCGCCGTTCGGGGAAACCTGCGCATCCTCGACTACAAGATCGAACCGGACGACGGGGATTTCACCCTTCAGTACCTGGGCGATGCGGGAGTGGATGCCTCCGAGCAGAGACTGCTCGTCGCCCTGTTCGGTGCCGAGCTGACCCCCGGTGCCCTTCGGCAGCTCGGAGTCGTCGATGACGCTTTCGCCCGAGAACTCGCTGCGATCCAGGGTTCGGTCGGCGAGGGCATCGTCAGCCGCGGTCTGCGGATGAAGCCCTCGAGGAAAGACGGGGTCACCGCCACGAAGGCTGTTCTCGCGATTCTGGCGGTGGATGTCGTCTTCGCCATCGTCTCGAGTCTCCTCGGAGCCTTCAGCCAGGTCATGATCGGCGCGTTCTTCCTCGTCCCGGTGGGATTCATCGCCGCGGCATCCCTCCTCGGCCGGCCGCCTGTTCTCACCGACGCCGGAGCCGAACAGCGCGACTACCTTCTCGGCATGCGCGACTATCTCCAGCTCGCCGAGGCCGATCGTTTCCGGGTGCTTCAGAGTCCCGAGGGTGCGGATCGGGTGAGCGTCGGCGCAGCGACGGGCACCGCCGGCACGGTCGCAGTCGACGTCGGCGACAAGGCCGAGATGGTGAAGCTCTACGAGAAACTGCTGCCGTTCGCAGTGCTCTGGGGGGTCGAGAAGGAATGGTCGAAGGAGTTGGCGGTCTACTACGACGCCGGAGTCGGGTCACCCGACTGGTACGCGTCGAACGGTGCGTTCAACTCGCTGCTCTTCACCGCCGCGCTGGTGAACCTGCAGTCCTCGGTGGCAACGACATCCACCCCCGCAGCGAGCAGCGGGGGCGGCAGCTTCGGCGGCGGATCCTTCGGCGGAGGCTTCTCGGGCGGCGGCGGGGGAGGGGGAGGCGGAGGGCGCTGAGCTCCCGCCACCCCTTCACGCACGCGGCCGCTACAGGATGCTGTCGCCCTTCGTCTCCTGCTGCACGATGCGTTCGTTGCTCGCGGGGTCGACAGCCGACCGGGTGGTCGAGACCGTCGAACGGCGCCGCAGCACGAGTACGAGCGAGATGAGGAAGACGACGACTCCGGCGCCCATCAGGATGTAGCCGATCAGGTGCAGGTTGATCGCTGCGAGCTGGAAGTTGAGGGCGAAGGCGAGGATCGCCCCGACGACGAAGAGAAAAATGCCTGTACCGATACCCATGAGAGGTGTCCTTTCGCTGGCGATTCACGACGTGCGCCGGAACGACGAGCCGCGTCGACGCGCAGTGTACTCGCGCCGTGCAACCCCGGCGCCTCCCCGTCGACCGACCGCGGCCGGAGAGTGGATGCCGCCTGCCGCTACTGTTGATGACACCGCCCGTGTCACCTCGAGGAGACAGTAATGCCCCGCACCATCTCGCTCGCCGTCATCGCCGGGGACGGCATCGGGCCGGAGGTGCTCGCCGAGGCGCTGAAGGTGCTCGACGCCGCGGTTCCGTCAGACGTCACCGTCGTGACGACCGACTATCCGTTCAGCGCCCGTCACTATCTCGAGACGGGGGAGATCCTCAGCGACGAGAGCCTCGCCGCCCTCGACGACCACGATGCGATCCTGCTCGGGGCTGTCGGCGGGGATCCCCGTGACCCACGCCTCGCCGGAGGGATCATCGAGCGCGGCCTCCTGCTGAAGCTGCGGTTCGCCTTCGACCACTACGTGAACCTGCGGCCGACACGGCTGTTCCCCGCCGTCGATTCTCCGCTGAAGGACCCGGGCGAGGTCGATTTCGTCGTCGTGCGCGAGGGCACGGAAGGGCCGTACGTCGGTACCGGAGGCGTCATCCGCCGCGGTACGCCGCATGAGATCGCGAACGAGGTCTCGGTCAACACCGCCTACGGCGTCGAGCGCGTCGTGCGCTACGCCTTCCTCAGGGCCCTCGACCGTCCGCGCCGAAAGCTCACCCTCGTGCACAAGACCAACGTGCTCACCTACTCAGGAAGCCTCTGGCAGCGCACCGTCGATCGCGTAGCCGAGGAGTATCCGGAGGTCGCGGTCGACTACCTCCACGTCGACGCGGCGACGATCTTCCTGGTGACCGATCCGGCCCGGTTCGACGTGATCGTCACCGACAACCTGTTCGGCGACATCCTGACCGATCTGGCCGCGGCAATCAGCGGCGGCATCGGCCTTGCGGCATCCGGCAACATCAATCCGGACTTCACCCACCCGTCGATGTTCGAGCCGGTGCACGGCTCCGCGCCAGACATCGCGGGACGACAGCTCGCCGATCCGACGGCCGCCATCCTCTCCGTCGCGCTCCTGCTCGATCACCTCGGACTTGCGGATGCCTCGTCCGCCGTCACCGCCGCGGTCACGGCCGACCTCGGCTCCCGCGGCACCGCGCCGCGCAGCACCGCAGAGGTCGGCGACGCGATCGCGGGTCGGATGACCGGCGGCCCCCGCGGTGGCGCAGAATAAGTAGCACGACCCGTAAAGGACAACCATGAAGAACCTGCTCGCGCCGAGAACCCTCGAGTTCACGCATCATCACAACCCCGCGGCGCTCGCCGAGATGGAACGCGCCGAGATCCTCGCCGACCCGGGGTTCGGCAAGCACTTCACCGACCACATGGTTGACATCTGCTGGTCGGCGCGCGGTGGGTGGCACCGCCCTCGCGTGCAGCCGTTCGGCCCGATCGAGCTGTCGCCGGCCGCAGCGGTGCTTCACTACGCGCAGGAGATCTTCGAGGGGCTGAAGGCCTATCGTCACCAGGACGGATCGATCTGGTCGTTCCGTCCGGAGGCGAACGCGGCACGGATGCAGCGCTCCGCCGCCCGACTCGCGTTGCCCGACCTGCCGACCGAGTACTTCATCGAGTCTCTGAAGCAGCTCATCGCCGTCGACGGCGACTGGGTTCCGACGGCGCCCGACACGAGCCTCTACCTGCGCCCTTTCATGTTCGCCAAGGAGGCATTCCTCGGGGTGCGCGCGGCCGAGAAGGTCAACTACTACGTCATCGCGAGCCCCGCCGGCGCGTACTTCACCGGCGGACTCGCTCCCGTCTCGATCTGGCTGTCGAGCACCTATTCGCGCGCCGGCAAGGGCGGAACGGGCGCGGCGAAGACCGGCGGAAACTACGCGTCATCGTTGGTCGCGCAGGCCGAGGCCTACGACAATGGCTGCGACCAGGTGCTCTTCCTCGACTCCGAGGAGAATACCTACCTCGAAGAGCTCGGTGGCATGAACATCGTGCTCGTCACGAAAGACGGAACGCTGCTCACCCCGCACTCCGACAGCATCCTCGAGGGCATCACCCGCGACTCGATCCTGCAGCTGGCCGAAGATCGAGGGCACCGGGTCGAGCGCCGCGCGATCAGCATCCAGGAGTGGAAGGATGGCGCGGCCTCCGGCGAGATCGTCGAAGCCTTCGCCTGCGGAACCGCCGCCGTGGTCGCCCCCATCGGCACGCTCAAGGGTGTCGACTTCGAGATCACCCACGACATCGGCGCCGACAGTCTCGCGCTCTCGCTTCGACAGGAGCTCACCGACATCCAGTACGGGCGCGTCGAAGACGTTCACGGGTGGATGATGCGCCTGGACTCGGCGCAGTGAAAGTTGCGCGCTTCAGCGTCGCCGGTGGTGATCCGCGGTTCGGGATCCTCGACACCGCGGAGGACGGCACCGATGAGTTCGTCGTGCTCTCGGGAGACCCGATGTTCAGCGGATTCGAGACGACGGGGGAGCGGGTTCCCGCCGCGCAGGCCAGGCTGCTCGCCCCGGTCATCCCGCGCTCGAAGGTCGTCTGCGTCGGGCTCAACTATGCCGACCACAAGGCCGACATGGGGGACATCGGGCCGTCGTCGCCACTCATCTTCCTGAAGCCCAACACCGCGGTGGTCGGGCCGGGTGATACTATCCAGATCCCTCCGGTCGAGGGTCGGATCGTTCACGAGGGCGAGCTCGTCATCGTGATCGGATCCATCGCCAAGCGCGTTGCGGCCGCCGACTACGCCAGTGTGATCTTCGGCTACACCATCGGCAACGACGTCTCCGCCCGTGACCAGATGTTCGCCGACGGGCAGTGGGCGAGGGCAAAGGGCTACGACACATTCGCGCCGCTCGGGCCGGTGATCGAGACCGATCTGGACTGGAACGATCTCGAGATCTCGACCTATGTCGACGGCGAGCTGAGGCGTCACGGCAACACGCGGGACATGCTTCACAAGGTGCCGGAGATCATCGAGTACGTCTCGGATGTCTTCACCCTGCTCCCTGGCGATGTGATCATGACGGGTACTCCGGCCGGGCTCGGCGGCTTCGTCGACGGGCAGACCGTCGACATCACGATCGAGGGGATCGGCACGTTGTCGAACCCGGCGAAGAACCGGGTGTGAGGCGCTCGCTCCCCCGACTCGGCCTCCCAGGCCTCGGCCTCACTGCGGTCGGGGCTGCGGCGGGATACGGGCTGCACACCCTGTTGCCGGGGCTTCCGTGGCTGACGGCCTCGCTCATCCTCGGCGTGCTGGTCGGGTGCGTTCCGCCGCTGCGTCCGGCGCTCGGGGGAGTGTTCAAACCCGGCCTGACGATCGCGGCGAAGAGGCTGCTCCGCATCGGGATCGTGGTGCTCGGACTCAAGCTGAGCCTCGCGAACATCGTCGCGCTCGGCTGGCTCTCGATCGTGTTGATCGTCGCACTTGTCGGGGTCAGTTTCGTCATCACCTGGCTGATCGGCAAGCTGTTCAGGCTCGAGGGCGACCAGGCCGTGTTGATGGCGGCCGGCTTCTCGATCTGCGGGGTCTCGGCTGTCGGGGCGATGTCGGCGGCCCGCCGCTCGGACGAGAAAGACACCGGAACCCCGGTCGCTCTCGTCACGCTCTACGGCACGCTCGCGATCGTCGTGCTGCCGTTCCTCGCCAGGATCCTCGGCCTGACGAACGACCAGTTCGGGCACTGGGTCGGCGCGAGTGTCCATGACGTCGGGCAGGTCGTCGCCACCGCGCAGACCGCCGGCGCC
Source organism: Lacisediminihabitans sp. (assembly GCA_025362355.1). GTDB lineage: Bacteria > Actinomycetota > Actinomycetes > Actinomycetales > Microbacteriaceae > Lacisediminihabitans. The sequence goes on from JANYGT010000097.1 coordinate 8,319, forward strand.
GCGGCGCTCGCCGTGGCCATCGTGGTGAAGCTGACCAGGGTGTTGATGCTGGCGCCGATGGTCGCGATCGCGTCCATCCAGACCCGGCGGGGGTCGGCGGCATCCAGGTTTGATGCGGCTGGTGCGGATCGGTCGGCTGGCCCGGCGGGCGCAGGTGGCGCAGCCGGCGCGGCGATTCCGCCGATCGTGCCGCTGTTCATCATCGGCTTCGTCGCGGCGGTGCTCATCCGGTCGTTCGTTCCGCTCCCGGATGCCGTGCTCGCCGTCGCGGACATCCTCCAGTCGGCACTCCTCGCCGCAGCGCTTTTCGGCATCGGGGCATCGCTCAGGCTCGAGCAGCTCGCCCGCTCCGGCCTGCGAGCCCTCGCTGCCGGACTCGTGTCGTGGGTCGTGATCCTCGGGCTCGCTCTGCTCGTCGTCTACGTCTCCGCGCGCTGAGCCCCCCGCGCGCCCCTGCCTCCAACCCGCGATTGTTAGGTTTTGGGACGAGTGTTCGGCGGCGCCCCCGAACACTCGTCTAACTCGAACAGTGGCGGGTCGCCGAGCCGCCGCCATTCGGCAACGCCTCCGCACCGCCCCGGGCTCGTCGCCGTCGGGGACCCCCGCTCCTCGAGATGCACAACTCATCCAGTTTGCCGGCCCGGCCGCAGGTCCCCGAGATCACCGGGATTTGCCGTGCCGCCAGCGCGAACAGCATGAGTTACGGACCGCGAGCGCGGCGGTACCTCCGACGGAAGGGGGAAAGCACGGAGGTTGCACTACCATGCATCACAAGGTAGCTTGTGATGCATGACAGTGGATGTCGGTTCCCAACTGCGCAAAGGCGTGGTCGAGTTCTGCATCCTCGGCCTGCTCGAGCGCGCACCGCTGTATGGCTGGCTCCTGTCGGATGCCCTCGTCTCGCGCGGCATGATCGCGAGTATCGGAACGCTGTACCCGATCCTCAGCCGGCTTCGCGCGCGGGGCCTCGTCTCAACGTACGACCAGGCGTCGGAGGCCGGCCCGGCACGAAAGTACTACCGTCTCACCGCAGAGGGCACCAGCCAGCTGGCCACATTCCGCGGCCAGTGGACGCCCTTCACCGCGGCGGTCGAGAGCTTCATCGGAAAGGATCCACTGTGAACGACGCGTCAGACCCGCAGGTGGTGCGCAGCTATCTCGCGCAGCTTGACTCGGCGCTCGCCGGCGTGCCGGCCGACGTTCGACGCGACATCGTGGCCGGGGTGGCCGAGGAACTCAGCGGACTGGATGCCGCGGCCGCAGCATCCCGCATCGAACAGCTCGGCGACCCGGCGTTCATCGCGGCGGAGGCACGGGCGGAAGCCAGAACGGGCTCGGGCTCGCAATCCGACGCGAGCGCGACAACGGGGATGGATGCCCCACCCGCGACGGCCCCATCGAGCCCGGGTCCGGGAAGCGCGCCGAAGCCGCCGGCGAGCACCCAACGCTGGTACGTCGTGGTCACCGCGCTCCTGGTCGACTTCGGCTTTTTCGTGCTCCCTCTCGCCGGCTGGGTGCTCGGCATCATGCTGATGTGGTCGTCGCCGCTCTGGAACCGCCGAGAGAAGCTCTACATCACCCTGGCGCCCGCAGCCGCGGCGACGCTGTTCGGCCTGATCGTCGCGATCGTCCAGTTCGCGACGACGGGTCGCATCTTCACCCCGACCGGTCTCAGCAGCTGGAACTTCGTCGTCGGATTCGGAGTGATCCCGATCGCCGTCGCCATCGGCACCGGAATCTACCTCTCCCGTCGCGGCTGGGAACGCACCGCCTGACCGCCTGCACCCAGTGATTGTTCGGTTTCGGGCCGAATGTTCGGGGGCGCCCCCGGACAATCGTCCCGAAAGCGAATATTGGCCGAGCGCCGAGCCGTCGCCGCGCCCCTCCCGCGCAGCGCCCGGCGGCTGCCGCCGATAGACTTTCCACGCCATGCCAGCCCCCACGAACGCCTCCTTCTCCACCGCGACCGGTCCCGATGTGAAGGTGCGTTTCTGCCCGTCGCCGACCGGAACCCCGCACGTCGGGCTCATCCGCACCGCACTCTTCAACTGGGCGTACGCGCGCCACAACGGCGGTCAGCTCGTCTTCCGCATCGAAGACACGGATGCCGCCCGCGACAGCGAGGAGAGCTACGAGCAACTGCTCGAGGCGCTGCGTTGGCTCGGAATCGACTGGGACGAGGGCGTCGAGATCGGCGGCCCGAACGGCCCGTACCGCCAGTCACAGCGTGGCGACATCTACCGCGAGTTGATCGAGAAGCTGCGGGATGCCGGATACCTCTACGAGAGCTTCGCGACCGCCGAGGAGATCGAGGCGCGCAATGTTGCGAACGGCCGCGATCCGAAGCAGGGCTACGACAACTTCGAGCGCACCCTCACTGAGGAGCAGCGCGAGGCATACCGGGCCGAGGGGCGGCATCCGGCCCTGCGTCTGCGCGTTCCCGACGCGGATCTCAGCTTCGACGACCTCGTTCGCGGCCCGATCACCTTCCCCGCCGGCAGTTTCACCGATTTCGTCGTGGTAAGGCCGAACGGAGCGCCGCTCTACACGTTCGTGAATCCGGTGGATGACGCACTCATGGGCATCACGCACGTGCTGCGCGGTGAAGACATCCTCTCGTCGACACCACGCCAGATCGCGCTGTACCACGCGCTCATCGAGGTCGGGATCACCGACGTCGTTCCCCGCTTCGGCCACCTCCCCTACGTCATGGGCGACGGGAACAAGAAGCTCTCGAAGCGCGATCCGGAGTCGAATCTCTTCCACCATCGGGTGCGCGGTTTCATCCCCGAGGGGCTCGTCAACTACCTCTCGCTGCTCGGCTGGTCGCTCACCCACGACCGCGACATCTTCAGCCTCGACGAGATGGTCGGCGCGTTCGACGTCGTCGATGTGAACCCGAACCCGGCCCGCTTCGACCTGAAGAAGGCGGAGTCGATCAATGGCGACCACATCCGGATGCTGGCGCCCGCCGACTTCGAGGAGCGCATCATCCCGTACCTCTCGGGGTACATCAGCAATCCGCCAACGCCGATCGAGCGAGTCATCCTGCATGAGGCGGCGCCGCTCGTCCAGGAAAGGATCGCGCTGCTCGGGGAGGTCGGGCACCTGCTCGGACCGTTCTTCACCGCCGATGGCGAGCTCGACTTCGACGACGACGCGATGCCGGGGGCGGATGCGCTCCTTGTGCTTGATGCCGCGGCCGGCGCCCTCTCACAGCTCAACGACTGGGCGGCGGAACACATCGAGCGCGTGCTGCGCGAATCGCTGGTCGAAGGCGCCGGGCTGAAGCCGCGCGTCGCGTTCGGTCCGCTGCGCACCGCCGTGAGCGGCCGCCGCATCAGCCCCCCGCTGTTCGAGTCGATGGAGCTTCTCGGCAAAGAGTCGACGCTCGCGCGCATCGGCCGGCTCTCCGCTCGCCTGTAGTGAGTGCTGCTGTGACATCCACCCCACGAGCGCGTAGCGTCGAGCCATGAGTTCTTCACGGGTGCTCAGTGCGGAGGCGTCCCGCCGCAGGGAGCGTCGCGGGTGGCTGCCGAGTGTCGTCATCCTCGCCATACTCATCGCCGCCGGGGTGGTCACGGCCCTCGTCCTCCAGGGTGTGCAGTCGATCCGCAGCGCACCGACGGCTCTCGGCCCGAACGGATCGTCGACCTTCGGCCCCGCCGGCATCAAGTACATCGAACGCACGCGCACGGTGCGTGTCGACCTCTCCGGTTCGACGCCCTCGGCGGCGACTCTCGGTCTCACCCCGAATGGAACGGTGACCGTCCGGCCGAGCCAGACCCTGGTGTCGACCCTCCGACTCGCCGGCGACGGCACAGCGACCGAGACGCCGATCGATTCGGTCGAGATCACCACGCGGGCCGGCGCGATCTCTGTGGTGCGGTGGAGCACACCCGCATCCATCGGATTCGCGGATCTCTCGTCCGCCCTCCTCGACTCGACGGCGTTCGGGGTCGACCCGGCCGCCATCGACGCCGTGCTCACCGGCGTGCGTGTGGCCAACCGCCAGGGAACGGCCTACTCGCACACTTTCGCCCCGGCAACGGCGCTCGGCTCCTCGGTGACGATCTCGGTGCGGTGCCTTTCGGCGAGCGCATGCTCTGCGAGCTACGTCGCAACGCTGATGTAGCTTCGGCGCCTGAGGTTGCCGTGCGCCCGCGCCGCTCGACCGCCGCCGCCCGTAACTCATGCTGCTTGAGTTTCCGGACCCCGAGATTCCCGGGGGCGCCGCACCTCGCGCGGCGCACACTGCACGATTTGGGAACAAGCGGGAGCGGAGACGGACGCGCGGTCGGGCACCCTGAGGCCTGAGAAGTCGCCGGCGTCGGTCGACTCGGACTATCCGACCGCGGTAAGGGCGGTGACCAGACCGCCATACGCGGAAAGCGTTCCGTCCGTCTGCCAGAGGACGGCGTAGTAATCCGTCGCGTCCTGGAGGTACGCCGACATGCCCGATCGGGAGATCTCCGGCTCCGGCACGCAGCTGATCGTCGTCTGCCGTGACTCCCCGATAATCAGAATCAGGCAGGGTGAACCGGCTGTGTTTCGCACCGCGTAGACAAGCCGGGTGGCACCGTCGGCGCTCGGAACACCACTGAGCAGACGAAAGGTGTCACTGCTCAGCTCCGCACCGGATACCGCGCTTGTCGGCAGGTCTGTCGCGACCTGTGCTCGTGTGAAGACAGCGAGCATCTTCGGCGGTCCGGATGTCCAGAGACCTACGGGCTGTCGTGAGGGCTGCGAGGCCTTCGTTTCGGAGGCGGAGGCTCGGCCAAGAGTTGTGCCGACGCTGACCCCGACACTGATTCCCACGAAGAGGGCGATGACCGCGGCTGCGACGAGCTTCCAGCGCCGGCTGACTCCGTCACGACCGGCGAGGGAGGCCGAGGGAGTCTGAGGGTCGCTCGTGGCTTCGTCGGCGGAGTGCTCTTGACCGCGCGGGATTCGAGGCTCGAGGACGGCTACGGAAGCCTCCGCAAGGGCCGCAGTTGTCGCCTGCCGATCGGAGGTGAGCTCTCGCTTCGAGGCTCGCGAGCACCAGCTGGGTCGCCGGACCACCCGCACGCGAGTAGGCGAGCGTGGCGAGGCGAGCACGATCGGCGGCGGGCGACACCACCCCGGTCGGGGCCGGCTGGTCGGGATGCGACAGCCACCAGAGGGCATCCTCGGGTTCGTGTCGTCCGCGGTACGCCGCCGTGAAGGCGTCAGCGAATCGACCGTCGATCAAGAACTTCTCGTAGTCCCCCATGGCATGAGGCTAGTGGTTCGAGGTTCGCGAACCGGGCGGCTCGACGGGGGCCGACCGGGTACGGCCGAAGTCGGCGGGTGAGGCTGCGGTCAGGTGCGCACGGTGACGGCGGTGCCGATGGGCGCCCAGGAGAAGAGCGTCGTTAGACCACCGAGGGGAACGTGGATGCAGCCGTGAGACCCCTGGGTCTTGTACAGCTGGCTCCCCAAGGGGAAGGTCTGCCACGGCGAATCGTGAAACCCGATTCCGCCGGTGAACGGCATCCAGAAGGTGACCGGATCGTGCCAGGCCCCGTTCACATCGTGGCCGGCGAGCACCGTGTTTCGCACCTTGTTGCGAATGTAGAACGTGCCGACCGGGGTCGCATCGTTCACGTTCGTCAGGGCCGATGCGCCGGTCGTCACCGCGGCGTCGAGCAGCAGCACGCCGCCGGTGCAGGCCCACAGGTGCTGCTGGCTGATGCTGACATAGATGTGTTTGATTCCAGCCGGAGTTCCGACGCAGGCCGCAGACGACGGACTCGCCGGGGCTGCCGCGACGGCTTTCGCAACCGGGGCCGGCGCCGGGGCGGCCACTGCGGCGGCCGGCGGCGGGGCGGCAGGCGCGGGTATGGGCGTCGAGACAGGCACGGGAATGGTGGCAGTCGGGGACGGGGTAGGGGCCGCTATCGCGCTCGTCGTCGAGGCATTGTGCACGGTGGCACTGCAGCCGGCCAGGGACACCAGAAGCACAATCGCTGCGGCGATTGCGGCACCTTTTCGCACGTCTGTCACGTCGTCCCTCGATCGCTCTCGTGATCTCTTCTGAAATCTGCTAAGGGACAACCATAAATCACTCGGTGATCGAGAGGCACCTGATTCGCGCATCCGCGTCGCGCGTGTTGCCGACCCGACTCGGCGCAACCTGGGATGCGGTGGCGACCCCGGTCAGTCCCGACGCGACCTGAGATGCTCGGCGGTGAGCGCATCCATCTCCTCGTCGGTGAGGTCGTCGAGGTTCTTCGCCTCCTTCTTGTCGACCCTCGACCAGCGGATGAAGAGCAGGATCAGGATCGGCACGTCGGCGACCTCGGCGATGAACCAGAGGAAGTCACCGGAGAGCTGCTGGTCGCGGAGCAGAGAGGGAAACCAGGACGGGAGTGCCCCGGCAACAGGCCCGACGTGATCGAGGATGTTGTCGTTCAGCCGGATCAGGATGGCTGGGATCGCGTCCATCACCAGCTCGACGAACACCAGCATGAACTCGACGGTGATGTAGAAGCTGGCCCGTTGCGTGGTGCGTTCGACGATGGGGAGCACCATCAGCAGACCGACCAGAGGCACGAGGATGGTGATGACGGATGCCGCGACGGGGCTCTCCCTGAGGCTGCCGGACAGCGGGGTGAGGAACACGCAGAACGCGGCGAGGGCGAAGAGGGGCGCGAAGATAGCGTTGCCGAAGATGCGCACCGGCAGGGACTGGAGTACGGCATCCATGACCCGCAGCGGCGCTCCGCTCAGTACGAGGCGGCTGAGCGTGATCGGAGCGCCGAGGCTGATCAGGCCCGGCACGGCGAAGAGCAACAGCGCGATGCGCGTGGTGAAAGCCCAGCGCAGATCCTGGTTCCAGACGCCGAAGAATCCGAGATTGACGAACGCGAACGACCCGAGCCCGAAGAGGAAGAAGAACAGCGTTCGCCGGATCGGCCAGTGGATGTCGCGCCGCCGCAACGAGACCACCCCGGCCCCGTAGAGCACAGCGGCGATCACGAGCGCGGCGACCGTGACGATGTCGAGCCGCCAGCTCGTGAGGAAGGAGAGGATGCTTGGCGTGACGACTCGATTCCCTGATTGCGGAGTGTCTGCTGATTCTGCCACTCGTCTTCGGCGACCGGGTGGGAGAAGGCCCGATGAGCGCCCCGCGCGCGGAAAGACGACGTCGTTTGGGATGCCCGTTGACGGTAGGTTAGAGTGGCTAGTCGGCCCGGCTTCGGCGGGGCCCTGTGGGGTATGGTGTAATTGGCAACACGGAAGATTCTGATTCTTTTGTTCTTGGTTCGAGTCCAGGTACCCCAGCTTCAAGTATCGCGAAACCCCGGTTCACCGGGGTTTTTGCGTCAGTGCGGGGCGATCTCTCCTGATCCACGGGCGATAAGCC
>JANYGT010000156.1 GCA_025362355.1 Lacisediminihabitans sp.
CGTCTTCGACCTCGAGCGCGTGCAGACCGTCCCAGTCCCACCGATGCACGGCGCCGGCCTCGGTCGTGATCGAGAACTCCCACTCGGCCGTGTCGATATGCGGCGTCGGCCCGGCGGACAGCACCGGGAAGTCTTCGGTGAGGTATTGCCCGGGCGGTAGCTCGTCGCTGCTTTCGCGCCGGCGTGATCCGAAACCGCGAGAGATGACTGCCATGGGTGGTCCTTCCGGTTGGGGCCAAGTTTAGCGATCAGCCAGTCCGACGTAGGGTTGAATCCATGACGTCGCTCGCGCTCGGGATCCCCGGCATCCGCCGTGATCCCGCGGCCCGTCCCGCGACACTCGGACGCCCGGATGTGCCGGGACTCATCGATCGCTTCGGCCGCACGGCCCGCGACCTCCGCATCTCCATCACGGAGAAGTGTTCTCTGCGCTGCACCTACTGCATGCCGGAGCAGGGGCTGCCGGCCATCGCCCGCGACGACCTCCTCACGGCGACCGAGATCGCCAGGCTGGTAGAGATCGGCGTTCGGGACCTCGGCGTGCACGACGTGCGCTTCACCGGGGGCGAGCCGCTGATGAGGGCGGATCTCGCGGAGATCATCCGCCGCTCGTCCGCTGTGGCCGGAGGAGCATCGATCTCGATGACGACCAACGGCATCGGGCTCGACCACCGCATCCACGAGCTGGTGGATGCCGGCCTCACGCGCATCAACATCTCCCTCGACACCGTGGATCGCGACCACTTCGCGAGGCTCACCCGGCGGGACAGGTTGCCCGCGGTGTTCGCCGGTATCCAGGCCGCGAAAGACGCGGGACTCACCCCGCTCAAGATCAACGCGGTGCTGATGCGCGACACGCTCGCCGGGGCCGCCGACCTCCTCGAGTGGTCTCTTCAAAACGGCGTTCGCCTGCGCTTCATCGAGCAGATGCCGCTCGACGCCGATGAGCAGTGGGCCCGCGACAACATGGTGGATGCCGCCGAGCTGCTGTCAGTGCTCGGCACCCGGTTCACGGTCGGACGCCCGCACCGGGACGACCCCTCAGACCCCGCCGAGGAGTGGAACGTCGAGCCGACGGCATCCACTCCGGGCGGCACCGTCGGCATCATCGCGTCTGTCACCCGGTCGTTCTGCGCGGCCTGCGACCGCACGCGCGTCACCGCCGAGGGTACGGTGCGCTCCTGTCTGTTCGGCGACGACGAGACCGACCTGCGCGGTCTGCTCCGCAGCGGGGCGGATGACGCGACCCTCGCCGATCGCTGGCGCGCGGCCATGTGGGGCAAGCAGTCCGGTCACGGGATGGAGCGCGCAGACTTCGTTCGGCCCGCCCGCAGCATGGGGGCCATCGGTGGCTGAGGTCACGATTCGATACTTCGCGGCGGCCGCCGAGGCTGCCGGGCGCGAGGAGGAGTCACTTCCGGCGGTGGCGACGGTCGGCGAGCTCAGGGCACATCTCGTCGCGACCTATGGAGACGCGATGGCGAGGGTGCTGGCATCCGGATCCTTCCTCGTCGACGGGGTCGTCAGTCGTGACGACTCCCGCGCCCTCGGCCTGCGGGTCGATGTGCTTCCGCCCTTCGCCGGCGGCTGAGACCGGCCACTTTCAGGTCATTTTCAGGTTCAGAAAAGTTTCGATCCGTCGCGTCATACCCCGCCTTCTTCACGATCTCTTCCAGTGACAAAGGATTGGATGACGCGAATGAAGCTCCACGACCTCGGCGACGACCGGGTGCTGCTCGACCTCACCATCGATGAGCATGTGGCGACGTCCCATGCCATCGGGGCGGTGTTGGAGGCACTCGACATCGACGAGATCGAGGACGTACTTCGCGCCGACGCGGATGCAGCCTACGAATTCCAATTCAGTGTCGCCCGGAGTGAGGCAGTGGCACGTCTCGCCGGCAACCAGTGGCTACCGCCCTCGGAATGCTGCGACGTCGAAGTGGCCGGCATGCGGACAACCGCTGCCACCGAAATCCATTTCGACAGCGAGGGCAGCCTCTGGCGTCTGACGAGAGACCAGCTGCGGCTGGTCGAGACGATCGTCGCGTTCCACACGGTTCCGAGTCGGGCTCCGGCCTGGCGGTAGGGCTCGCTACAGTCCGACCCACTCCGTCGCGCCGTCGGCGAGGTGCTGCCGCTTCCAGATCGGTACATTCGTCTTGATCAGGTCGACGAGCGCGCCGCAGGCAGCGAACGCCTCGGCGCGGTGGGGGGCCGCGACAGCGGCGACCAGCGCGACATCGCCGACGACGAGCGACCCGACTCGATGCGCGGCCGCCACCGCAAGACCGGTCTCGGCCGCGATCGTCGCGCAGCAGTCCTCGAGGAACCGCTCGGCATCCGGATGCGCCTGGTAGTCGAGCGCAGAGACCGCAAGCCCGTGGTCGTGGTCGCGCACCACCCCGCGGAAGGTCACGAGCGCGCCGTGCTCGGAGTCGAGGACGAATGCTTCGATGGCCGCCGAGTCGAGTGGCTGGTCGGAGATGCGGGCGAAGACGCTGCGGTCAGGCGTCATGCTGCCCACCTCCGGCGATCTGGGCGACGAGATGATCGAGCAGTCCGTCGAGAACGGCGAGGCCGTCTTTCACCCCTCCAAATGACCCCGGCAGGTTCACGATGACGGTTCCGTTCGCGGTGCCGACGACCCCGCGACCGAGAGCCGCGGTCGGCGTCGCCGCGAGCCCCCTCGCGCGGATGGCCTCGGCGACCCCGGGAAGCTCGCGATCGAGCAGCGGGACGGTCGCCTCCGGCGTCTGGTCGGTGGGGCTGAGGCCCGTACCGCCCGTGGTGATGATCACCGCGGGTGAGGTGGCCGCCACGCGGGCGAGTTCGGTCGCGACATCCGCGTCCGCGACGACGGAGACGGTGTCGACCGTATAGCCGTGATCGGCGAGCCAGGCTGCGATGCGAGGCCCCGTGGTGTCTTCGCGGGTTCCGGCCGCTCCGCCGGTGGAGGCGACGACGACGGCGGCGGTGGCGGGGCGCGGAGTCGTCTTCGAGACCCCGTCGCGGGTCCAGTGGCCGCGCTTTCCGCCGGTCTTGTCGTCGAGCCGGATATCACCGAGCACCCCCGCCGGGTCGACGGCTTTGACCATGTCGTGCAGCGTGAGCCCGGCGACCGTGACGGCGGTGAGCGCCTCCATCTCGACCCCGGTGCGGCCGGTGGTCTTCGCCGTCGCCGTGATCAGGATCGCGTCATCCACGAGCTCGAAGTCGATCGAGACCGACGTCAGCGGAAGCGGATGACAGAGCGGAATCAGCTCGCTCGTCTTCTTCGCCCCCATGATGCCGGCGATGCGGGCCGTGGCGAGCACGTCGGCCTTCGGCAGGCCGTCGGCGCGCACGAGGGCGATGACCTCCGGTGTGGTCGTGAAGCGGCCGGACGCGGTGGCGGTGCGGGCCGTGATGGACTTGTCGCCGACATCCACCATGCGGGCGCGCCCGTCGGAGTCGAAATGGGTCAGGTGCGTCATAGGATCAGCGTCTCCACGGTGTCGCCTTTCGTCAGCCGGCTCGTCTCGGCGGGGATGTCGATGAGCAGGTCGGATGCCGCGAGCCCGGCCACCAAGTGGGAGCTCGCGCCGCCGACCAGCTCGACCCCGCCGTTCGGCAGTGCTCGTCCGCGCAGGAACTGTCGTTTTCCTTCGGTGGAGGTCACGTCGACGGCCAGCACGCGACGCTCGCGCACCGCGGCCGGCGTACCGCTCAGTTGGCGCAGGATCGGCGCGAGGAACAGCTCGAAGGAGACCTGCGTGCTCACCGGGTTGCCCGGAAACGAGAGCACCGGGACACCGTCGATCAGCGCGGTCGCCTGGGGTCCGCCCGGCTGCATCGCGATGGTCGTCACGGTGGCGCCGAGGGGCTCGAGCGTCTCGCGGACGACCTCGTAGTCGCCCATCGAGATGCCGCCGGAGGTGACGACGATATCGGCGGCCGCACACGCTTCGGTGAGGGCCGCGCGCATCTCTTCGCTTCTGTCGGTGACTCTCGCGGTGTAGCTGACGGCGGCTCCGGCGGCGCTGACGGCGGCAACGAGTGCGACCACATTGGCGTCGAAGATCTGGCCGGGCAACGGAGCGGCTCCCGGAGCGATGAGCTCGGCGCCCGTTGTGATGATCGCCACGCGGGTCTTTGCACGCACGTCGACGGTCGACAGCCCCGCCGCGGCGATGACCGCCAGATGGCGGGATCCGAGTCGTACTCCCGCGGGGAGCAGAGGGTCGCCGGCGCGAAGGTCGCTGCCGCGCTCGCGTACGTAGTCGCCGGCGACGCGGGTGCGGGTGATCGTGACCGAGCCGTCGGAGGCGACGGTGTCTTCGACCGGCACGATGGCATCCGCGCCATCCGGGATCACCGCCCCCGTCATGATGCGCACCGCGGTCGCGCCGACGAGGGGTGGCGGGGTCGCGGCGCTGGCCGGGATCGCGCCGGCGACGGGAAGCGTGACCGGGACCATCAGGAGATCGACGGCGCGCACGGCGAAACCGTCCATCTGGGAGTTGCGGAAGAGGGGGAGATCCACAGGAGACGGCACCGCGTTCGCCGTAACGCGGCCGAGGGCGTCGGCGAGCGACAGCGTCTCGACCCTCGGTTCGACAGTCACCAGGGAGCGGATGAGCGCGGCGTGTTCCTCGACGGTTGCCTTCTGGATTGTGCCGCCGCCCACACTCTCCTCCGGATGCGCGCTGTGCCTGCCCACGGTCAGTACCTCGCCACGGTCGGGTCGACGAGGCGCGACCAGGCGTCGATGCCGCCGTCGAGGTGCCGGGCGTGGATGCCGCGTGCAGCGAGCTTCGTCAGCGCGGCGGCCGACCGCACGCCGTGGTGGCAGTACAGCACGAGGTCGTCCGCGGGTTCGACGTCATCCACCGACACGAGACTCGAGCCGGGAATGGATGCGAGGCGCGCCTCCCAGGGTTCGCGCACGTCGACGAGGGTGACGGCATCCAGGATCCCGGAGAGTTCGACGGCCGAGAGCGTGTCTCTGCGGGACGGGAGTCCGCAGAACAGTTCGTAGTCGACCAGTTCGGTGATCGGATCCGCGGTCGGATCGCGTTCGTACCGCAGCTCGCGGAATGACCCGCTCAGGGCGTCGAAGGTGGTGACCCGGCCTATCAGAGGGTCGCCGACGCCGGTGATGATCTTCAGCGCCTCGCCGGCCATGATCGCGCCGATGACACCGACGACCGTGGGGAGCACCCCGCCGTCTTCGCAGGAGAGCACCGTGCCGGGGGGCGGCGGAGTCGGGAAGAGGTCGCGGTACTGCGGACCACGCGCTGCCCAGGCGACCCCGGCCTGTCCGGCGTACTGGGAGACGGCTCCCCAGACCAGCGGAATGCCGACGAGCGCCGCAGCATCGTTGGCCAGATAGCGGGTCGGGAAGTTGTCGCTACCGTCGAGCACGAGGTCGTAGCGGGCGAACAGGCTCTCCGCGTTGTTCGACCGGAGGCGCTCCGTCACCGGCTCGATCATCGTGGTGGGGGAGATGGCAGCGATCGACGCGACCGCCGAAGCGACCTTGCTCACGCCGATGTCGGCAACGCCGTGGATGAGCTGGCGGTGCAGGTTGCTCGCCTCGACGGTGTCGTCGTCGACGATGCCGATGGTACCGACGCCTGCCGCCGCGAGGGCCGGGATCACCGCGCTGCCGAGCCCGCCGGCGCCGATCACCAGCACCCGGGCATCCGCGAGTCGCTGCTGTACCTCGGGCCCGAAACCGGGGAGGGCGAGTTGCCTCGAGAACCTCGCGTCATCCATAGTCCGATTCTCCCAGTCGTCGCGGCCACCGGCGAACCGTCACCCCGGGTTCCCACCCGTTGTCGGCCATATCTCATGCTGTTTGCGGTCTCGGTGGCTTGGAGCACCCGCGAACACGGTGATTCCCACCGGCGGAAATCCAAACAGCATGAGTTACGGTCGCGCGCTCAGACGGTCGGTGAGCTGATCGGGAGCAGCCGTCAGCCCTGGCGCGAGCGGCCGCGTTTCGACAGCAGCGCGACGCCGGCGGCAACCAGCAGGAAGCCGGAGGCGGCAAGCGGCCAGGCGTTGTAGCCCGAAAATGCGAGGGTCGGGGCAGCCGGATCGGCCAGAGGCGGCGGGGCCGGGGCGGCGACGGGCGGCGTAACCGGCGGCGGCGCGACACCTGCACCGGTGACCGCGACGATCAGGGAAGAAACATCCGCCGCGCTGGCGTCGACGGAGATGGCGCCCGGATTCGCCCCGGTCGGGATGGTGGCCGGATCCGCGCGGACGGTGTAATCCGTGCGCCCTGCGACGACGGGGAAACTGAACGCTCCGCCGGCCGCGACCGGCGCGGTTGTGGCGACCGTACCGTCCGGCGTGACGAGCTGGGTCGAGATCGACGTGGTGACCGGGAAGTCGGTGGTGACGGTGCCGGAGATCGAGTGGGCCGTGGTCGCGAACCAGGTCTGATAGGCCGGGAGTCCTTGCTTCCAGTTCGAGACGACGGTGAGCGTCTTGACGGCGACCGTCGGGATGAGGGAGGCCGCCTCGCCGCTCGTGTTGCAGAATGCCCCCTGCACCGGACACAGCGGATCCTCGACGCTGATCGACGCAGCCGACGTCGTGGCGACCGGCACCGGGCTTCCGGCGGCGCAGGATGTCGGCCCGCTCGTCGTGACGCAGTAGTTGAACGTCGTCAGGCCGAGCTGCGCGGCGGGGATCGCAGCTCCGGTCGCATCCGTGCCCGAGACGACGAGACGCTCGGCGTCGATGTCGCCGAGCACCATGCCCCAGCCGCCGACAGGTGTGGCGGTCGCGAAGGTGTAGGTGGTCGTCGATGGATTCGCCGCGTCGTTGCTTTTGGGCCCGAAGCTGATGTACGGCTTGCCCTGGCTGGAGCCGAATTGGGAGCCGAAGAGGGTGCCGGTGGGGATCCAGGTGCTCGCGCCGCTCGAGACCTGTGCGCCCCCGAGAGCACGAGAATCCGACGTGTAGGTGACCGCCGGAAACCCGACCGGGAGGGTGATGGTGCCGGTGTAGGCGTTCGCTGCTCCCGCTGCGGCGAACGTGCCGTAGCCGCCCGACGGGGCCGCAGAAGCCGAGCCGGCCCCGAACAACAGCAGCATGGCGGCCACCGCGGTCACTGCGGTGGAGGCGAGAATTGCGTTCCTGATCCTGGTCACGATCGCCACGTTACGCCCGCGGGGAGCGTCGATGGGAGCGTCATATTGCGTTAACACGCGGTGGATAGGGTTGCCGCAGCGAAACTGGAGGTCGGCGATGGACATTCTGCAGCCCGGCATCGGGCCCATCCGGTCCGAGAATTATGTGCCCGCGAATCCGGCGACCGTGTTCTGGGGGCGTCTTCCCTGCGAGACGGATGCCCCGGTGCTGACCATCGAACCCGGCGATGACGTGACCATCGACACGATCAGCCACGAGGGCATCCACGAGGATCAGGGGCGTGATCCGGTCGCATTCTTCGCGCGATTCGGGGTGTCGGACGATGAGGTGCTGACCGATGCGATCGCGCTCGCGGAATCCCACCGTGAGCACGATGCCGTGGCGGATGGACCGCACGTGATCACCGGGCCGATCCACGTGAACGGCGCGAAACCGGGTGACCTGCTGAAGATCACCGTCGTCGAGACACTGCCGCGGGTGCCCTACGGCATCGTCTCCAACCGTCACAACAAGGGCGCGCTGCCGGGGGAGTATCCGGTCGATGGCGAGATCGTCAGCGTGTTCGCGGCGCTGACGGACGGGCTCGCCCACGGCGTCGGCGGTGACGTCGGCACCATGCCGCGGGTGCTCGGCGGCGAGCACAGCGTGCACTTCCCGCTGCATCCGTTCCTCGGGATCATGGGGGTCGCCGTTCGCGGGTCCGTTCGGCCGCACTCCGTTCCGCCGGGCGCCCACGGCGGCAATATCGACATCAACCTGCTCACCGAGGGAAGCGTGCTCTACCTTCCGGTGCAGGTGGATGGCGCCCTCGCCTACGTCGGCGACCCGCACTTCGCGCAGGGCGACGGCGAGGTCGCGCTGACCGCGATGGAGGCGTCGCTCCGGGTGACTCTCCGCTTCGACGTCGTCAGCCAGGAGGAGGCGATCGCATCATTCGGCGAGCTGGTCGGGCCGCTCGTCGAGACGTCCGAATTCCTGGTACCGACGGGCCTCGACGAGGATCTGGATGTCGCGGTCAAGAACTGCGTCCGCGCCGCGATCGCCCTGCTGCAGGCCCGCTTCGGAATGGATGCCGAGCACGCCTACGCCTACCTCAGCGCGGCGACCGACTTCAACATCTCCCAGGTCGTCGACATCGTGAAGGGCGTGCACGCGCGGATAAGGGTGGCCGATTTTGAGTGAGTTGATGGACGCCTTCTGGGAGTACGAGCGCGCCCTCATGGCCAATGACCTCGTCGCGCTCGATCGGCTGTTCGCGCCGGGGCCGGATACGGTACGCGGAGACGCCGGTGGCATCCTGATCGGACACGACACGATCAGTGCCTTTCGAAACGGTCGCGGTGGCGCGCCGAAGCGCGCCGTGCTCGAGGTGATCGTCCGTCACATCGACGACGACAACGCGGTCGTGATCGCCGTGACGAGCCCGGCCACCGGTGGACGCGGACAGCAGACCCAGGTCTGGAACCGCTCGGCGGGCACGTGGGTCGTGACCACTGCGCACGTGAGTTCACCCGCGCCGGCGATCGGGGCCGCCACCTGGCGGGTCGTGGGGACTCCGCTCGTGGCCGGGGCGACATCCGGTGCTCTCGTTGGGCGATCAGTCGCCGTGAAAGACCTGTTCGAGGTCGAGGGATTCGCGGTCGGCGCGGGCGTTCCGGCCTTCCTCGCCGAGCAATCACCCGCCCTCGGGATGGCTGCCGCCGTCAGCGCACTCCTCGATGCCGGAGCCTCCGTGACCGGCATCGCGCAGACCGACGAGTTCGCGTACAGCATCGCCGGCAAGAACGTGCACTACGGAACCCCTCCCAACCCGGCCGTTTCCGGGGCCATCCCGGGCGGATCATCGAGCGGACCGGCCTCCGCTGTCGCGTCCGGGCAGGTCGACATCGGTCTCGGTACCGACACCGGCGGATCGATCCGGGTTCCGGCGTCGTACAACGGTCTCTGGGGGCTGCGTCCGACGCACGGTGCCGTCAGCCGGTCCGGGCTGTTGCCGCTCGCCCCGAGCTTCGACACAGTCGGCTGGCTGACCCGGGATGCGGCGACCCTCGCAGCAGCGGCCGCGACGTCGCTCGACAGCGCAGCCCAATCATCCGTCGGTGCGGGTCTCGCCATCGCCCCAGCGCTCTCGGCCCTGCTAACGGACGAGGTTCGCGAGGTCTTTGCGGCTGCCGTCGATGGGCTCGCGCGCGACGCCGTCTCGCCAGCGGCCCTCCCGCCCGACGCCGTCTCGCCAGCGGCCCTCCCGCTCGATATCGTCGAGGTCGATCTCGGCGACCTCGACGAGCTCTTCGAAGCATTTCGGATGGCCCAGGCGAGCGAGGCGTGGGCCTCCTGGGGTTCTTGGGTGGCCGCGCATCCGGGAGCGCTCGGCGACGACATCGCAGGCCGGTTCGCGTTCGCCTCGACGATCACGGAACAGCAGGCACTGGATGCCGCCGCAGCCTGGGATGACGCGCGCGCGAAACTGGACGCGCTGCTCGGCGATCGCGTGCTCGTGCTGCCGTCCGCTTCATCCGTCGCCCCGTCGACGACGGCGTCGGCCGCCGAGATCGACGTGGTGCGGGCGGGCACGCTGCGACTGACCTGCATCGCGGGGATCACGGGGCGTCCGGGGCTGAGTGTGCCGGCGCTGTGGGTGCGGCGGCCGACATCCGCCACTCCGGTTCCGGTGGGACTCGGGCTCGTCGGGCCGCGCTTCAGCGACCTCGCGCTCATCGGCCTCGGGGAGCAACTCGCGGGACGGATCGCGGCGCTGCGGTAGCGGCTCGCCGGGCGACTGCGGTAGCGGCTCGACACGGAGCGGACGCGGGAAACCCAGCCGCGCCGCGGGCATCTCGCGCTCAGTCGATGCAGGTGTTCGCCGAGTAGGCCCTCGTCGGCGGAGCGGAGGGCGAGGCGGCCGGAGCAGGTGCCGAGGGTGCGGCGGCGGCGGGCGCCGAGGCGGCGGGCGCCGACGGTGCGGTCGGCGTGCTGCTGACCGTCGCGCCATCCGTTCCGAGGATGATCTCGATCCCGGTCACGCTGGGGTTCGGCACCCTCGTGGCGCTCGGGAGGTAACGCGCGACGAGCGCCGCGGCCGCCTCGTTCCCGGGCGCGTACTCGATCTTGGTGCTGCGCTGGGTTGGCGCATTCCCTGGCTTCTCGGTGATGAAACCGATTGCCGTGAGGGTTTTCGTCGCGGTCGTCGCGGCCCCGGCGGTAAGCCCGGCATTGAGGACGGTCACGTTCACATCGGCCGGCTTGAGGGTGACCGAGGCGGTGGTGACCGTTCTGCCGATGATCGACCCGATGAAGGCCGGCATCGCCGCGGTGTTGACCTGGACGATGGAGATGCGGGAGCTTCCGACCCGGATGGTCGGGGTGCCGCTGATCGGGATCGTCGCGGAGGCCATGTGGCCGGCGTTCTTGACCTCGGCTGCGAGGGTCACGATGTTGAGGTCGGGATCGGTCTCGATCGACGAGCTGACGGCATCCACCAAGGATTGGAGCTTGCCGGGATTGAGCAGCGTTCCGGCAGCCGTGGCCTGCTGCACCTCCCGCGAGAGGAAATACTGCTGGCGGATCTCACGGTCGAGATCGCCATTCGGCAGGCCGTGACGCTGGCGCACGAAAGCGAGAGCCTGTCGAGCATCGAGCGTCGAAGTGCCGGCGGGGAAATTCGCCCCGGACGCACGATCGCTCACGGCATGATTCAGGCAGACCGTCACTGGTCCGAGTGCTTTGACGACGTTGTAGAAACCGAGCAGCGACACCCGCACGTAGTGGTTGATCTCCAGCCCGGTCATGTTCTGCACGATGCTGACAAGTAGTTTCGCGCCGTCGGCACTGGTGCCTTTCGTCGCTCCGATCTGGAAGGCCGAGTTGATCTTCCGCATCCCGACGCCCGGAACGGAGACCCATGAATCTCGCGGAATCGAGATCAGAGTCGGATGCCCTCCATCGGCCGGAAGGTGGAGGAGGATGATCGTGTCCGTATTCGTTCCGCCACCATCCGAAGTCATGCCGATTTCCGCGAGGCTCGCTCCGGCCGGACGATGGTCATCCCCGACGAGCAGGATGTTCTGCGCGGCCCCGTCGATGTCCGTCTTCATCGGAACGAGGGCCTGCACGTGCGTGACGCCGGACACGAACCGCTGGTAGTTATAGAAGGCGTAGCCGCCGACGATGGCGATGACGGCGACGATGGCGACGACCACGATGGCGATGACGCGACGAAGCCGCGGCCTTCGCACCGACCGAGGTCGCTCAGGTTCGTACGGCTTGAGCGGCTTTGGGGGTTGGTCGGGTATCCGATACGGGAGCGAAGGACGGGTGACCACACCGAAGACTAACCAAACCGACCGAGGATTCGGCGTCAGGCTGGCCGCGTTCGGTGGATCCTCAGGCCACGCGGGCGACGGTCTTCGGGCTGCGCAGACGCATGAAGGTGATCACCGCGACGGCGACGTACACGACATAGACGACGGCCTGCAGAGCGGTGGGACTCTGCGCGTAACCGAAGAAGCTGTGCAGAACGTCGCCGATCGGGGTGTCTTCGCTCAGGATGGTCCCGGTGTTCCAGAGCACCTGGCGTCCGAAGGGCAGCGCGCCGAGTTCCTGCAGATTCTGCACGGCGTCCACGAGGAGGCCCGCGGCGAAGAACATCAGCACGACCCCGACGACCGAGAAGAACCGGCCGAGGTTGAGGCGGTGACCCAGCTTGTAGATGACGAAGGCGATGACGAGTGCGACCGCGAGTCCGATCAGCCCGCCGATGATGGCATTCTGCTCGCTGGTGGAGAAGGCGATCGCGAGGGTGAAGACGACGGTCTCGAGCCCCTCGCGGCCGACGGCCTGGAAGGCGAGGAGGGCGATCCCGAACCGTGCTCCCCAGGTGAGGGCGTCTTTGGCCGAGATCGCGGCATCCGTCTTGCTCTGCAGTTCTTTCGAGAGACCACGTGCGTGACCCTGCATCCAGAACGTCATGTAGGTGAGCACGACCGCGGCGACGAGGTAGGTCACCGTCTCGAAGATGGTCTGAACGCGGGATCCGTCGTACTGGCGGATGGTCGCGTAAGCGATCACTCCTCCGGCGGCCGCGAGCAGGAGGGCCGCGGCAACACCGGCCCAGACATCGCGGAAGTACCGCCGATTGCCGGATCGATTCAGATAGGCGAGCATGATCGCGACGATCATGCTCGCTTCGATGCCCTCCCGAAGGAAGATCACCAGGGTGCCTAACACGTGACTCCTTCGGGTTCTTAGGTAAGGATATCCTCACTTCTCGACGGGGTGAAGTGGTCGGCGGCTGCGAAATCGCTGAGACATCGGTCGAATCGTGGGTGCGCCCCTTCTGGAATACTGGATCAACTGACTCATCGAGCGGAGACCTCATGCTGCCGACATCCATCGATCCTCCGGCGCGGCTGCTGATGGGTCCGGGGCCGATCAACGCCGACCCGCGGGTGCTTCGTGCGATGTCGTCGCAGCTGGTCGGACAGTACGACCCGGCGATGACCGGCTACATGAACGAGACCATGGCGCTCTATCGCGAGGTTTTCCGCACCGCGAACGAGGCGACGCTGCTGGTCGACGGCACTTCTCGCGCGGGGATCGAGGCGGCGCTCGTCTCACTGATCGAACCCGGCGATCGCGTTCTGGTGCCGATCTTCGGCAGGTTCGGGCATCTGCTGCGAGAGATCGCCGAACGCTGCGGCGCCGAGGTGCACGTCATCGAGCGCGAGTGGGGATCGGTCTTCACGACGGCTGAGCTCGAGCGCGCCATCCTCGACGCCCAGCCGAAACTCGTCGCGATCGTGCACGGCGACACGTCGACGACCGTGGCGCAACCGCTTGCAGAGCTCGGCCAGCTCTGCGCGAGACACGGCGTGCTGCTCTACACCGATACGACCGCGTCGCTCGGTGGCAACACCTTCGAGCTGGACGCCTGGGGAGTGGATGTCGCGACCGCCGGCCTGCAGAAGTGTCTCGCCGGCCCGTCCGGCAGCGCGCCCATCACGCTGTCGCCGGCCGCCGTCGAGGTCGTGAATTCGCGCAAGAGCGTTGAGGCCGGCATCCGCGTCACGGGCGACGCGGTGAGCGCGGAACCGATCCGCTCGAACTATTTCGACCTCAGCCAGATCCTCGACTACTGGGGGCCGAAGCGGCTCAACCACCACACCGAGGCGACGACGATGCTCTACGGGGCCCGCGAGTGCGCGCGCATCCTGGTCGAGGAGGGGCTCGCGAACGCGGTCGAACGCCACCGGCTGCACGGCACGGCGATGGTCACTGGGCTCCTGGCGCTCGGGCTGACGGTGTTCGGCGACCAGTCGGTGCGGATGAACAACGTCGTCGGCGTGCACATCCCCGATGGAGTCGGCGACGCCGCCGTCCGCGGAGCGATGCTCCACGACTACGGCATCGAGATCGGCACGTCATTCGGCCCGCTCGCCGGGCGCGTCTGGCGCATCGGCACCATGGGTTACAACGCTCGCCGGGACACCGTGCTGACCACCCTCGCGACCTTCGAGCAGGTGCTCCGGCGGGCAGGGCATCCCGTCACCGCGGGCTCCGGGGTCGGCGCCGCACTGGACTTCTACGGTGAGTGAATCCGACCTCATCATGGAGCGTTGCGAGCAGCTCGCGACGATCTCCAGCCAGCCCGATCGGCTCGAGCGGGTTCACCTCTCCCCACAGCACGCGGCCGCGAACGCGCTTGTCGGGCAGTGGATGTCCGAGGCCGGCATGAGCACCTGGCAAGACCCGGCCGGCAACCAGTGCGGTCGCCTCGAGGGGGCGGAACCCGGGCTGCCGGCGCTGCTGATCGGCTCGCACATCGACACCGTTCCCGACGCCGGACGGTACGACGGCATGCTCGGCGTGCTGCTCGCGATTGCGGTGGCGCGCCGTATCCACTCAGCGGGGATCCGGCTACCGTTCGCGCTCGAGGTCGTCGCTTTCAGCGATGAGGAGGGCACCCGATTCGGCATGGCGCTGCTCGGAAGTCGCGCGCTCGCCGGCCACTGGGACGACGAGTGGTGGTCGCTCACCGACGAAAACGGCATCACGGTCGCGGAAGCGTTCCAGGATTTCGGGCTCGACCCGGCACGGCTCCCGGGCGCGTTTCGTCGGCCGGAGAATTACGTCGGATATCTCGAGGCGCACATCGAGCAGGGTCCGATCCTGGACGACGCCGACCGCCGCCTCGCGGTCGTCACGTCCATCGCCGGAGCCCGACGCTATGCGATGACCGTCACCGGGAAGGCCGGGCACGCCGGCGGAACACCCTACGACCGACGGCACGACGCGCTGGTCGGAGCGAGCGAGCTGGTCGTCGAGGTCGAGCGGCTCTCCCGCGCGAGCGGCACCATCGGTACCGTCGGCCGACTGCAGGCGTTCCCCGGCGGGGTGAACGTGATCCCCGGCCGGGTCGAGCTGAGCCTCGACCTCCGCGCCGAGTTCGACGAGCAGCGCGACGAATGTCTCGACCTGATCTGGGACGCCGCCGAGGCGATCTGCGTGCGCCGTGGCCTCACCTTCGAGAAACGGGAGCTCTACCGGGCCGACGCCGTGCCATGCGACCCGTCGTTGATGCGGGCGGTGGCCGCCGGCATCCGTTCTACCGGCGACGACGATCCGCTTGCCTTCTGGAGCCGGGCCGGACACGACGGAATGGCGGTCGTTGCGCTCACCCCGATCGCGATGCTGTTCCTCCGCTGCCGCGCTGGGGTCAGCCATCACCCCGACGAACACGTGAAGCGGTCGGATGTCGCGGCGGCTCTCGAGGCGTTCGAGGCGGCCGTGCTCGCTGTGGCCGGACAGCACTCGGTCGCGCCACTGCCTCGGGTCGCGCGGTAAGTCTGCTCGACCGCTGCGGAGAAGCGCCCTGCGCTACGTTCGAAGGATGAGCATTCACCTCGTCGGCGGCGGCTGGAACACGGAGTATGAAGCGGATGTCTTCCTCCCCTTCCTCCTGGAGGCGGCAGACCGAGCGGCGCAGGCCGACCGCGTCGTGCCGCGAATCGCGCTCGTCTGCGTCGGCGAAGCCGACAGCGCACAGTTCCATGCGCGGTATCTCGAAGCGCTGGCGAGGGTCGCGGAGTGCGAGGTGACATTGAACTTCGTGCTCGAGGGTGATGAGCTCCCGTCCTCCGCCCTCGACTCTGCCGATGGTCTCTTCGTGGCGGGCGGCCTGACGCCGGCCTACCATGCGAGCATCCTTCCGCGCATGGGCGAGATCCGGCTGCTCGTCTCCGACGGGCTCCCCTATCTCGGATTCTCCGCCGGCGCGATGATCGCCGCTGACACGGCGATCATCGGGGGGTGGAAGCTCGACGGTGTTCCCATCGGAAGCGAGGAAACGGGGGAGGACCTCGACGAGATCACCGTCGTCGAGGGGCTCGGCCTCGTCGACCTCGCGGTCGACGTACACGCCGCGCAGTGGGGGACCCTCACCCGGCTGATCGCCGCCACCGAAGCGGGCCTCGTGCGCGGCGGGGTCGCGATCGACGAATCCACCGCGCTGATAGTCGGCGACGAATCCCCCACCGTCCGCGGTGCCGGAACCGTGTGGCAGGTCGTCGACATCCCCGGCGGAGTTCTGGTGTCGTCGGTCGGCTGACGTTCTCCCTCCTCTTCCGGAGAATCGCTCGCCAAACTGTCGTATCAGCAATCGACGTCGTGACCGTCGAACAGGTCGCCGCACTCGATCTCGGCCGCGTGCTGTGTCGCGAGGTATCGCCGGGCACCGCTGTCGCCGGTCACCTTCGCTGAAATCGCGGCCCAGTGGTCTCGGCCGAGCAGCACCGGATGCCCGGGTCGCCCCTCGAATACCGCCTGCCGGAGCGACGCGCCGTCGACCGGTTGCGCGGCGACCCGTCGCACGACCGCGAGCGGCAGCTCCGGCAGATCGACCAGCGTGAGGAGTGCGGCGGTGATGAGCGGCGGGAAACCGGATGCCGCGACCAGTGCAGCGCGCAGCGAGGCTGACATCCCGGCCTCCCAGTCATCCGCGACGACGACATCAACCCCCGCCGGGGCGAGCACCTCGCCGGCCCGCGCGCCGAGTACGACGAGCACTCTCGCGCAGCCGGCGCCCCGCAGTAGATCGACCGCGATGCTGAGCCACGACGTGCCGTCGGCGGTATGCGCGAGTGCCTTCGGTCGGCCGAAACGGGTGCCGGCTCCGGCGGCGAGCACGATCCCGGCGAGCGACTCCATTGCTAATGTTAAGCAGATGATCGACCTGCCTGTAGACGAGCTCCGTGAGGGACTCCTCGCCAGCCTCGCCGTCGAACGCTTTGCCGATGACGTGCTCGCCGCGGCCCCGTTCGACTCGGTCGGCGCGCTGCTCGAGGCCGCGAAGGAGGCTGCGACTCCGCTCAGCCTGAGCGAGATCGAGGAGGCTATCGGGCATCATCCACGTATCGGGGAAGCGCCCGTCGGCGAGGGAGCATCGCAGGCCTTCAGCCGAGCGGAACAGGCCGGACTCGGCGACGCGGATGCCGACCTGACCGCTGCGCTCGCCGCCGGAAACCTCGCCTACGAGGAACGCTTCGGACGCGTCTTCATCATCCGCGCCGCCGGTCGAAGCCGCGCGGAGATTCTCGAGGAGCTCGAACGTCGACTCGAGCTCCCGAACAGTACAGAGCTCGAAATCGTCGGCGAACAGTTGCGCGACATCGCGTTGCTTCGCCTCGAAAAACTCTACGGAGAGCGTCTATGAGCCAGATCACCACGCACGTACTCGATACCGCGACGGGTCATCCCGCGGCCGGAGTCCCGGTCTGGCTGAAGGACGAGAACGGGTCACCGCTGGCCATCGCAGCGACCGACGCCGACGGGCGGGTCACCGATCTCGGCACCGAGGAGCTGGCCGCCGGCAGCTACAGCCTCGTCTTCGACACGGCGACCTACTTCCAGGCGATGGATGTCACGGGCTTCTTCCCGACCGTCACGATCGCCTTCACCGTCTCCGATGCCGCCGCGAACTATCACGTGCCCCTGCTGCTCAGCCCGTTCGGGTACAGCGTGTACCGCGGCAGCTGAGGTCTCGACAGGCTCGATCACCAGGCCCTTCGAGCCAGCGGGGACCCGGGTTGAGTTCCGGCTTTCACCGACGATCATTCGTCGAAAAGCCACTTTCGGGCTGCTTTTCGCGATTTTGAGGCCAAAAAGTGGCTTCTCAAGGGGAACCTCATCCGGCGCGCGCCCTCGGACATTCGCTCCGCAGCTCCGCAGCGATAGACGAAAGGCTCAGTAGTCGGTGCGGGCCTCGTGCGCGAGCCAGGCATCGAACGGTGCGGGCGACTGCGGGATGCGCACCGAGTCGATCGCGATGTGCCAGAGCTCCCGCGGCGTCGAGAAGAGCTCATAGAACTCGCGGTCGTCGAAGCCACCGCGGGCGGCATCATCCCGATCCGCGGCGAAGACGACTCGATCGACCCGCGCCCAGAGCGCGGCTGCGAGGCAGAGCGGACACGGCTCGCACGACGTGTAGAGCACGGCACCGGCCAGCGAGAACGACCCCTCGACCTGGCAGGCCGCGCGGATCGCCACCACTTCGGCGTGTGCCGTCGGGTCGAGCGTCGCGGTGACCCGGTTCTGGCCGACTGCGACGAGCGAGTCATCCCGAACGATCACGGCTCCGAAGGGGCCGCCGCCGTTCGCGATGTTCTCGACGGCGAGCTCGACCGCCAGTTCGAGCCACTGTGCGTCTGACCCCATGAGTTACGCCAATCCTGCCGAGAAGCGCCATGCTTCGCCGGCATCCGAAGCATCGTCCCGAGTGATCGTCGCCTCGATCAGACCATAGGGGCGATCGGCGGCGATGAAGACCTCGCCACGGTTCTCCAGGCCGAAGCGCCCGATGTCGTAGTCGAAATGATGCTTGTTCGGAGCCTTGAGGCGGATCTCGGCGATCTGCGGATAGGCCTTAAGCACCGCCGTTCCCATGTGCCAGAGCGTTTGCTGGAGCGCCAGCGACTGCAGGCTCGCGAACTCCTTGATCATGATCTTCTTCACGTCGGCGTAGATCGAATCCCAGGCAAGCTCGGTGCCGTCATAGCGCCATTTCACGTCGAGCGCCGTCGCCATGATGCGATCGTGGGTCTCCGGGAGCGTCGTGTATTCGTCCACGAGGAATCCGGCGAACTCCGAGCCGGTGGACTTCAGGATGACGAGGTCTTTCAGCCCGGCGATCACATACTCGCCGGTTGCATCAACGGTGATCGCGGCGGTGCGGATCTCCTGGCCCTTGCGCAGCCAGGTGTGGTCGTGCTCGGTGCCGTCCACGGTCGCGCGCTCCCAGGCGTACTCCTCGATCTCGACGCGAGCACCCTCGACCGGGTCGATGTCGTGCACGAAACGGCGGGCGAGATCCAGTCCGAACTGTTCGATCGCCTCGATTCCCCTGGATTTCGCGAAAGCGTACGCGGTGTTCTTCTGCGTGTCGGTCGGCAGGACGTTCGACTGGTCGCCGATCAGATAGGCGGGCTCGAACGGACCCCGGAGGGCGGTCGTCACATTCAGGTCCCGGATCTCATGCCGCGGCTGATCGCGATAGATGCGCACAAGCCGCGACTCGGCCTTGCCGTACTGGTGGTCGCCGAGGATGATTGCCATCCCCGGATCCTCCCAAAGTCATGTGACGCGGATGTTTCCGCCATCAACATCCGCGTTACGTTGTGGTGGTTGCCTGCGGGCGGTCGCGCGCTATGTCCGGCGCATGAGAGGCCGCCCGGTATTCCCCCCGTGTTCCCAAAACGCAGGAGATTCTCCCTTTTTCGAGCAAAACGGGCACTTCTTGCTCGAATTCCCGAGATACTCCTGCGTTTTCGGAGGGTCCGGGAGCGGGGGAGGCGGGCGGATGGATGCTGCGGCGTGGCGCACCCCGTCGCCTGCGGGTTACTCGCGCACGAGCAGCCGGCCGCGGGCGTCGGCATCCGCGTCGGTGAAGACGCGCCCGCCGCGGAGCCACGTCGTGCGGACGACGCCGCGCAGTTCCCGCCCGTCGTACGCGCTCACCGGGTTCTTGTGCAGCAGTTCGGCGGCGTCGACGGTGAACGTCGCAGCGGGCGAGAAAGCGACGAGGTCGGCGGCGGCCCCGACCGCGATACGACCCTTTGTGGGAAGACAGGCGAAGTCTGCGGGGGCGGTGGACATCCATCCGATGACGCGGGCGAGGGGGATGCCGCGGCGCTGGGCTTCCGTCCAGATGGCGGAGAGCCCGATCTGAAGCCCGGCGATTCCGCCCCAGGCCCGCCCGAAGTCGCCGCCGTTCGCGAATTTGAGGTCGGCGGTCGACGGCGAGTGATCGGTGACGATGATGTCGATGTCGCCGTCGAGGAGCGCCTGCCAGAGCGCCTCACGATTGGCTTCGTCCCGGATCGGCGGGCAGCACTTGTACTGCGTGCCGCCGTCGGGGATCTGCTCCTCATCGAAGACCAGGTAGTGCGGACAGGTCTCGACGGTGATCGCGAGTCCGTCGGCCCTCGCCGCTCGCAACGCCGGAAGCGCATCCGCTGACGAGAGATGCAGGATGTGGGCGCGGCCGCCAGTTTCGCGCACGCCACGGATGACGTTCTCGATGGCCGCGATCTCGGCCGCGGGCGGGCGGGATTCGACGAAGTGGTGATAGTCGGTTCCGCCGTTGTTCGCGCTGGCCTGCAGAACTGCCGGATCCTCGGCGTGCACGATCAACAGTCCGTCGAACTCCGCCAGCTCCCGCTGGGCCTCCCGCAGCTGGGCGGTGTCGAGGTGAGGGAATTCGTCGACCCCGGATGGCGAGAGGAACGCCTTGAATCCGAATACCCCCGCATCGTGGAGATCGCGAAGGTGGCCGAGGCTGTCGGGGACTGCTCCTCCCCAGAAGCCGAGGTCGACGAGGTTATTGCCTGTTGCCGCTGCTCGCTTCGTCTCGAGCGCCTCGACGGTGGTGGTCGCCGGGATGCTGTTGAGCGGCATGTCGATCACGGACGTCACGCCCCCGGCGGCCGCGGCGCGGGTGGCGCTGGCGAAGCCCTCCCACTCGGTTCGGCCGGGCTCGTTGATGTGCACGTGGGTATCGACGAGGCCCGGGATCAGTACGGCATCGTCCGCGAGTTCGACCGACTCCGCACCCTCGAGACGGTCGTCGCTGATCGCCGCGATGTGGCCGTTGCTGACGCCGATCTCGGCGGGACGGAAGACCCCGTCGATGAGCACGGATGCCGCCCGGATCACCAGGTCGAACTGCGGGTTTCCGCTGGGCTGGTCGGTCATGCGGACTCCGGTCGTCGTTCGTGGTCGATCTTCCAATTATCTCGGAGCGTACGCGGGCGCCCGCCCGCCGAAATACCCGCGTCACACGGGGTGCCTAAACTCGAGCCGTGGATGAACTGCTCGAGTGCCCGAAGCACATGGTCTACGGGCCGTGCGGAGGCGTCGAGTTCGACGGCAGCTGCGAGGTATCGCCCCTCCGCTGCGTATTCCTCGACCTGCCGACCGTGCGATTCGAGGCCGTGAAGACCGCCGAGCGAGAGCCTCGGCCGGCAGTGCAGCCGCACCGAGAAGGCACGGACACGAATGATCGGCCCCCGCAATCGTCCGGAGGGATGCGGATGCGCGCGCTACTGGCGCAGAAGACCGTGGTCGTCGCCGACTTCCCGGCTGCAGCCCTCAGCGCCGCGTCGATCGCGGAGTGCGGCGCGATCCTCGCCGGACACGCGGATGCCGTACTCGCGGGCGATGCCGGCAACGCCCGGGTGCAGTTTCCTCCGGCGTATCGCGCGGGCCTCATCCAGGCCACCGGGCTCGAAGTGTGGTCCGGACTCACCAACCGCGACCGCAATCGCGTCGCGCTGGAGGGCGAACTCTCCGCCCTCGCCCATGTCGGAGTCGCCGGGGTGCACTGTGTCACCGGCGACCACACCCTCACCGGAGAACGTCCGGATGCCGCGCCGGTCTTCGACCTCGATTCGACGAGAACCGCGGCCCTCGCCCGTGCAGCCGGGCACCTCGTCTCGGTCGGAGAATCACCGGCCACTCCGCCGACCGAGCGTCGGCCGTCGAGACTGCTCGAGAAGATGCACGCCGGAGCCGAGGTCTGCTTCGTCAATCACGCCGGCGGGGCGGCGCCCGTTCGGCAATTCGTCGAGCGGTCGCAGGAGCTCGGGGCGACGATGGCGTTCATCGCCTGCGTGCCGGTCGTCGTCGACCGCGAGAGCGCCGAGTTGCTCGAGACATTCACGACGCTCACCCTGCCGGACGGATACCTCCAGCGCATCCTCGCAGCGCGCGATCCGTTCGCCGAGGGGGTCGCCGCGGCGGTGGAACTCGGTCGCGAGCTGCTCGAGATCGAGGGCGTGCGCGGGATCAACCTCTCCGGGGGGACCAGTGCGGGACTCGAGGCGTGGTTCGCCGAGGCCCTGGCCAGAATCTCCGACGAACTGTGAGGCGCGATCCGGCGATGCACAAAGACAAGGAACACCCATGAACTCGGATGACTGGGACGCCCGCTACCGCGAAGCAGCGGAGGGCCGCGCCACGGTGTGGTCCCTCGAGCCGAACGAGTGGGTCGTCGAAGCGCTCGCCGAGCTGACGCCGGGAGTGGCTGTCGATCTCGCGGCCGGCGAGGGTCGCAATGCCCTCTGGCTCGCGAGCAGGGGCTGGCGGGTGACCGCGGTCGACTTCGCCGGGGTGGGGCTCGCCGCCGGTGCCGCCCGAGCAGAGCAGCTTGGCGTCGTCGTGAGCTGGCAGAAGGCGGATGCCACGACCTGGGCCGCAGCGGAGCCTGTCGATCTCGTGCTCATCGCCTACCTGCAGCTGCCGAGGGCCGAGCTCGCGAGGGTCATCTCGAACGCGGCATCCGCTCTCGCGCCCGGGGGCATCCTCGCGCTCATCGCGCACGACCGGGCGAACACGGTGGGTGGCCCGAAGGATCCCGACGTGCTGACGACGGTCGCCGAGCTGACCGAAGCGGCGCACGCGCTCGAGATCGTCGACTGCCGGCAGCGCGAACGGGTAACGTCGAATGGCACGGCTCTCGACACCGTGCTCATCGCCCGCAGCCCCGGCTGACGAGAAAAGACCCCCGATTGAAGGAGATCCCATGCCCGAATCGACGACGGCCATCAGCCGCCAGTGGAAACTCATCAAGAGGCCGATCGGGCACGTCGACGACTCGGACGTGGTGTTCTCGGATGTCGAACTTCCGCCGATCGGCGAGGGTGAGATCCGGGTGCGCAACGAGTTCGTCTCCGTCGACCCGTACATGCGCGGACGCATGAACGAGGGGAAGTCGTACATCCCGCCATTCGAGCTCGACAAGCCGATGCTCGGTGCGGCGATCGGCCGGGTGATCGAGTCGCAATCCGACCGGCACGCCGTCGGCGACCTCGTCGAGCACTATGCCGGGTGGCGTGACGTCGCGCAGGGAAGCGCCGAGCACTTCTCGCCGCGCGCCGAGATCGCCGGTGTGTCGCCGTCCGTGTATCTCGGCCCGCTCGGGGTCGGCGGATTCACCGCATGGATCGGACTCAGGGAGGTCGCGCACCTGAAGAAGGGCGAGACCGTCTTCGTGTCGGGAGCGGCCGGATCCGTCGGTACAGCGGTCGGGCAGCTCGCGCGGGTTCTCGGGGCGTCCCGGGTGATCGGCAGTGCCGGATCGGCCGCGAAAGTGGCACTCCTGACCGAGAAGTACGGCTTCGATGCCGCGTTCGACTACAAAGAAGGCCACGTGTCCCGGCAGCTCGCCACCGCGGCACCGGAGGGCATCGACGTCTATTTCGATAACGTCGGCGGTGACCATCTCGAGGCCGCGATCTTCGCCATGAACGACTTCGGGCGAGCGGCGATCTGCGGATCCATCGCAAGTTACAACGCGACGGAGGCACCTGCGGCTCCGCGCAACCTGTATATGCTGACGACCAAATCGTTGACCCTCCAGGGGTTCACGATCACTTATTTCACCCATCTCGCGGAGGAGTTCGCGACGACGGTCGGGCCGCTCGTCGCCTCCGGTGAACTGGTCTGGGACGAGACGATCGTCGACGGCATCGAGAACACGCTCGAGGCGTTCCGAGGCCTGATGCGCGGCGAGAACACCGGCAAAATGCTGGTGCGGGTGTAGGTCGGCGGTGCTCAGCCCGGCAGGTACGCCCGCGTCCAGCCGCCGGATGACTCGCGGTACTCGAGGCGGCGGCTCGCGGAATCCGGTGCGCTGGTCCAGAACGTCATCCGCGTCGGTCGAACGAGGAAGCCGATCCAGGTGTCGGGTTGCGCGAATCCGTCCGGATGTTCGCGTGCGAACGCTGCCCACCGTGCGCGTCGTTCGGAGTCCGGCAGTTGGGCGAACTCGAACGTGTTCTGCCAGGCGAGCTGTTTGAGGTACGGAGAGCGGGAGGCATAGGCGGCGGCGATCTCGTAGGCCGGCGCGACCTCCGCCCGCCCCTGCACGACGAGCTGGCGTGTGAAGCCCGGCCAGAGGAAGGTGAGCGCGACCGAGGAGTTGTTCACGATGTTGCTCGCCTTGCGCGACATCGCGTCGGTGTGGAAGAAGAAGCCGTCGGCGTTGAACTCGGTGAGCAACACCGTCCGGGCATCCGCCTCGCCGGCCGGGGTGACCGTCGATAGCGTCAGCTGCGGGCGCTCGGGGTCGTCGTTGGCAGGCAGCCACTCCGAGATGAGGTCCCAGGGGCTCGTCGGCTCGCGGGCTGTCGGGTCGTTCACGGTGCCTCGTGCCTGAATGCTGCGATTTCGGCGAGCGCCTCGACGCCGTTCGCGACCGCGATATCGAACAGCTGCTTGCCCCACGCGGCGTTCGCCCCGGTCGCATCGCCGATGACGCCCGAGGGGCCGAAGTCGTTGCTCAGCCATCCGAAGTGCACAGGTCCGCCATTGAACTTGATGTATTTGAGGTCGGCCATGTGATCGGGCACCCACCGTTCGGCCTTCGACAGGTCGACGAGCTCCGGGCGCAGATGCAAGATCATGGATGTCTCGCCGTGACCGCCGTGGATGCCGAAGCCACGTTCATCCGGTCCGTTGATCCCGTCGCCGGCCGCCATCCCTGCGCCCATCAGGAAGGTGCGGAGCCCGAATCGGCGGCGCAGCTCGCGGAGCGCGACCTGAAGGAGCGCGATGTTGCCGCCGTGGCCGTTGAAGAACACGATCGTCTTCGCTGGGGTGTTGGCGACCGAGCGTCCGATGTCGACGACCGTGTTCAGCAGCGTCTCGGCGTTCAGCCACATCGTGCCGGGCGCCCAGTGGTGTTCGTCGCTCTTCGTGTAGGCGAGACCGGGGAGCAGCCAGACGTCCTGGCCCTCGGCCGCGGCGGTCTCGACGACGGCCCTACCGATCAGGTCGGCGGTCAGGAAGTCGGTCGACAGCGGAAGGTGAGGCCCGTGATGCTCGATGGCGCCGGTCGGCAGCACGAGGATTGAATCCTCGGTGAGCGCTGCGGCCGCGGCGGGCCCTGACAGGTTGACGAGGTCGCGGCTCATGAGACTTTCCGTCCGGTGAGTACGGACGGGTCGACGAGTTTGCCCGGGTTCAGCAGTCCATTCGGATCGGTGGATGCCGCGAGCGCCATGGTGCGCTCCGGCTCGAAGTCGACGAACCACTGGTGCGGATTGTGGTAGCCGACGCCGAGCGCGGTGAGTTTCTCGAAGCCGGCGTAGACCTCCTCGGGGGAGGAGTAGATACCGGCGATCATTCCGATCGGGCGGCCGTGCTGCGATTCGATGTGCAGCAGTCCGCCGGGGTAGACGGCCTCGACCTCGGCGATGCGATGGACGAGCGCATCGCCCGATACCTCGACGTGGAAGTACGTGTCGGGGTACGACTTCTGCAGCCATTCGATCGGATGGTTGTACGACATCATGCTGATCTTCATCGTCGCCTGTGCACCCTCGAGCACCTCCTCGACCCGCCCGCCGGCGGCCTCGACCAGACGGGTGGCCTCCGCGACGGTCGCGACGTCGAGGATGGCACGGAGGCTCGACCGGCCGTCGGGGATGCCTGGTTCGCGTGGCAGGGCATCCGCAAGCACGACCGGGTCGGCTGAGACGAGGCGCGGTGTCGGCTCGAGGTCGGCGAAGGGGTGGATGAGCGACAGCGCCGGACCGAAATCGTCGAAGCTGGCGTAGAACGCGCGCCACTCCTGCAGCGGCTCGAGCGCGACGGTGGCCGCCGCGATGATGCCGGCGGTGCCGTAGTTGTGCACGTAGGGCTGGGCTGCGTCGCCGTCGACGTGGATGAGCCGGGCATCCGGTTCCGCGTGCACGACGTCGAGCGCGAGCACGAAGCCGTTGCTGTTCGAGCCGTGCTTGATCGACCCGGTGCCACCGGATCCGCCGGAGAGGAAGCCCCCGACCGAGGAGTTCGCCGTCGACGGGTACATCAGCACCTGCTGGCCGACCTTGTTCGCGGCCTGTTCGAGCGCGGCGAGGGAGGCGCCGGCATCCGCGGTGATGAAGCCGTCGCCGACCTCGGTGATGGTGCGCGCCCGGGAGGTGTCGAGCACGAGACCGGCCCGCATCGGGATCGCCTGGCCGTAATTGCCTGTGCCCTTGCCTCGAGGTGTGATCGCGATCCCGTGTCGCACGGCGGCGCCGATCACCTGCGCGATCTGCTCTGCGCTGGTCGGCCAGGCGACGAGGTCGGCGAGCCCGAGCGGAAGCTGCTCGCTGATGACGGGCGAGAGGCGGGATCCGTCGACGGATGCTCGCTCCCGTGCGGCGAGTTCGGTGCTGACGCCGCGATCGCCGAGGAGTGCGCGCAGTTCGGATTCGAGGGCTGCGAGGGAGGTGGGGGGAGTGATGGTCGTCATGGTGCGGAGCTTTCTGTAGAAATCGGTGCGTGTTCGAGAAGTTCAGTGCATGACCATCCCGCCGGTGACGTTGATCGCCTGCCCGGTGAGATAGTCGGCGTCGGCGGAGGCCAGGAAGAGAGCGACGCCGGCGACATCGGCCGCGGTGCCGAGACGCCCGAGCGGAGAGAACGACGCCCAGGTCTTCACGTCGTCGTCGGTGCGGGTGTCGGCACCCATCTCGGTGAGGATGTAGCCGGGGCAGAGTGAGTTCGCCGTGATGCCATGCTGGCCCCACTCGAGCGCCGCCACCCTGGTGAGCGCGACGACCGCGGCCTTCGACGCGGCGTAGGCGCCCTCGTTCGCTCCACCCTTCTTCGCGGCCATGCTCGCGATGTTGATGATCTTGCCCCCATCGCCGGC
Source organism: Lacisediminihabitans sp. (assembly GCA_025362355.1). GTDB lineage: Bacteria > Actinomycetota > Actinomycetes > Actinomycetales > Microbacteriaceae > Lacisediminihabitans. Next base: position 26,345 of record JANYGT010000156.1, read on the forward strand.
AGCGATCATCGAGCGTGTGGCGACCTGCATCGTGGTCAGCATCGCGCGGGTGTTGATGGAGAAGAGTTCGTTCCAATCCGATACTGTGACGTCGAGCAGCGGCGCGAATCTCAGGATGCCGGCGCTGTTCACCAGGATGTCGACACCGCCGAGCGACTCGACCGCGTACTCCGTGACCGACCTCGCCGAGTCGGGATCGACGAGGTCGACCTCATGGAAGTCGGCGCCGATGGATGCCGCGAGCGCCGACCCGCACTCGACGAGCCGGTCGAGCACACTCACGGCCGCACCCTCGCCCGCGCACCGGGTGGCGATCTCGCCGCCGATCCCGCGCGCGCCACCGATGACGACGACCCGCTTGCCGGCGAGGCGGGTGCCTGCCTGGCGAGCCGCCGTCATCCGTGGTTCGTTCATGTGCTGCTTAGAATCCGATCGTCGTGTCGAGGAATTCGTTGGTGAACAGGTCGGTCGCCTTCAGTCCGGACTTCGGGGCCGAACCCGTCTTCGTGAAGAGCGGGGTGTCGATATCGATGACCTTCTGGATGCGCGCTTCCGTCATGTCTCCGACATAGGCGTTGTCACCGTTGGTCGCGATCTTGAGCTTCTTCATCTCCTTGACCGCGTAGTTCGCGACGTTGTCGTCATAGACCCAGCCATTGTTGTAGGCCGTGACGAGCTGGGTGATGAGGGTATTCGTCTTGGTCGGGCTCGAGATGTAGTCGACGTCTGCCTGCTGTAGCACCGGCACGAGCTTCTTCAGGCAGGCCGAGTCCTTGCTGAGGTCTGCGGTGCGAACCGACATGGCTTCGGGGTAGATCGGGTAGCCGGTGTCGTTGATCAGCTGGAAGTTGACCGGCTTATTCCACGCGGAAACTTCATTCCCGTAGATGTAGGGCTCCGCCGTTGCGAATCCCTGCTGGCCGTCCTTGCCCTTGGCGGTCACGAATTTGGCGGGTGTGCCGTCGTACGAGCCGTCGGTCTGGGCGGCCGGCAGGATTCCGGAACCCTGCAGGTAGCCCATGTAGGCCGCGCCGTTGAAGTAGCGGACCACCCCGCCGGTGCTCTTCAATGCAGCCGCGAGATCTTTGATCGTCTTGACCTTCGGGTAGGTCGCTGGGTCCCACATCACCATCTGCGGTGAGATGTCGTTCTCCGCGAAGACGGCGGTGGTGGGCAGTGTCGCCGACAGCTGGACGGCCTCATCCGTCGAGACGTAAGCGAGCATGATGCTCTTGTCTTTGTAGAGTTCCGAGCTGACCGTCTGGTAGCCGATGGCTGGCCCTCCGGAGAGGATCTCGACTTTGACGCCGGTCGATTTGCCCTTCGCATAGAGGTCGCCGGTCACCGACTTCTGGTCGGAGTTGATCACGGGATTGGGGCCGAGCAGCTGGTAGAGATGACCGTGGTCGGCCTCCGGGTTCCAGTCGGTTTGGATCTTCACGGTCGCCGGGCAGATGCCGGAGAGATCGACGCCGCCGGCCGCTGCAGCCGAGCCGGTGGATGCCGGGGTCGCGCTGCTCGAACACGCGGTCAGCGCGATTCCGGCGGCGAACACCATGCCGACGGCGATGGCGGACCGAACTGCTGTTTTGTGCATCTGTACTCCTTGGTGGGGTGGGTGCGAAGGTGGTGCTGTGTGGGCGGTGCTGTGTGGGTGGTGCTGGGGAAAATCTGTCGGGTTACAGGTCATACCACTTGCCGACGACGCGGCGGGCGAGCCATCCGAAGAACAGGAAGACGACTATTCCGAGGAGCGAGGCGGTCAGGATGGCGGCGTAAGTTCCTGGGCCGTTGACCCTGGCGGTCGCGACCTGGATGAGCACGCCGAGCCCTGGAGTGCCGCGCTGGAAGAACTGGTCGCCAACGATCGCGCCGATGACCGAGAGGCCGGCCGCGTTGCGGAGTCCGAGGAAGATCGACGGCATCGCCGCGGGGAACTGCAGCTTGAGAAGGGTAGTCGCCTTGCTCGCACCCTGGAGCTTGAAGAGTTCGCGCTGTGCACGGTCGGCCGACTGCAGTCCGAACAGGGTGTTCGACACCATGGGGAAAACCGAGATCATTACTGTAACAATCACGCGCGAGGCGAACTCGTAACCGAACAGTGCTCCGATCAAGGGTACAAGCGCCAGAATCGGCACGCACTGCAGGATGACCGCGTAGGGGAAGAGCGATCGCTCGAGCCATTTCGCCAGCGACATGAGGGTCGCCCAGGCGACGCCGATGACGATCGCGATCGCGAGACCGGTGAGGGCGACCTGTGTCGAGTTACCAAGATCTGCGAGCAGCTGCGGGCCGAACAGCGGATCGAGGAACCCTTTCGTGATGACCAGGTGCGGGTACGGCACGAGAAACGGCAGTCCCTGGACCTTGTCGTAGTAGGTCGCGATGAGGTACCAGATGCCGATCAGCAGGAAGAACACGATGACCGGAGGCCACCAGATCGCTGAGCGGCGTGAATAGGATCGCCGAATCCGTGCCTCGCGCGTCGCGCGGCTCTGGCCGACGGCATCCTCGACGCTTGCGGTCGACGCGACCTGCTCGCTGGAGAGAAGCGACATCAGTTGTGTCCCTCCCTGAGAGCGTGCGACACTTCGCCGACGAGTTCGCCGAACTCCGGTGTGAAGCGGATGTCGGGATCCCGCGGCATGGGGAATGGAACGTCGAACGCTCCGACGATCGTCCCCGGACGCCCCGACATGACGATGACCTTCGTCGAGAGGTAGACGGCCTCTGATACCGAGTGGGTGATGAAGAGCCCGGCGAACTGCTTCTCGACGAAGAGCTTCAACAGTTCGTCGTTGAGGCGCTCTCGAGTGATCTCGTCGAGAGCTCCGAACGGCTCGTCGAAGAGGAAGAGCTCTGGCTCGAGTGTCAGTGAGCGTGCGAGCGACGCGCGCATCTTCATGCCCCCGGAGAGTTCCCGTGGCAGATTCTTCTCGAAGCCGCCGAGCCCGACGAGGGCGATCGCCTCCTGTGCTTTCGCGGCCCGTTCCCGGGGTTTCATCCCGTTCAACTCTGCGAGCAGTTCGACATTCTTCGAGACCGTACGCCAAGCGAGCAGTGTCGCATCCTGGAACACGTAGCCGATGCGTTTCGTACCGACCGTCGCGGTGCCCTCGGACGCGACCTCGAGTCCCGAGGCTATGCGCAGAAGCGTCGACTTTCCGCAGCCTGACGGACCGACGACGGTGACGAATTCGCCCGGTTTGACGATCAGGTCGACACCCTGCAGCGCAATCGTGCCATTGGGAAACTGCATCGCGACGTTTCGGAAGTCGAGCAGAGTGCCGGCGGCGAGAGTCGTCGACGGTTGTGCGGGTGCTGTAGTCGTCACGACAGCATCACCTCATTTCCAGGAGAGCGGAACTGCGAATGGTGGTGGGCGCCGCGACCTCGTAGGTGACGGTGCTCTGGGCAACCAGGTTGCCGGCGTGGATGACGTAGCGGTCGGCCGAGGCGTTGGCGATGACATCCGAGAGGGTGGTTCCGCGCACCGCGAGCAACTCCGCGGCTGCGCCGATCGTCACTCCTGCGACCGGCAGCGACATCACCGAACGTGCTCCGCTTGAGACGGCAGCGTACGCCTCGTCGAGCGTGAGGTGGCCGGCGGTCACGAGCAGGGATGCGGTCTCGAGCGCATCGCTGCGGCCGACAGGATTGAACGGGTCACGCACATTGTCGGCGCCGGCGGCGACCCGCACCCCGGCATCCAGCAGCGAGCGGAGCGCTGTCAGGCCGCGGGGAGTTGACACCGGATGCTGCCAGCCCTGCAGGTAGAGGTTCGTGATCGGCAGCGAGATGATACCGATGTCGCTGGCCAGAACCTCGTCGATGACCTCGGCGAGGGCCGTTGCATCCATGGTTCCGAGGCGGACGCAATGACCGGCGGAGACCGGCTGGGTCCAGTCGCGGACGATGCGCGCGTACTCGAGCAGCGTCGGGTCTCCGCCGAGACCCTCGTCGGTATGGAGGTCGACGCCGACCCCGCGCCGCTCGGCGATGGCGAGCAGTCGGCGAAGATCGACCAACGTGTCCGAAGCGAGGTGCGGTGCTCCGCCGACGAGGTCGATCCCGAGGTCGAGCGACTCCTCGACCAGTTCGTCGGACACAAGGGGGCCGGCAAGGGCGACGAGCTCGATGTCCATGAGCTCGCGCAGTTCGTCGCGCACCTGCACGAGGGCGCGCACCCCGCGCATCGGCTCGTCTCCCTGCAGGATGTCGACATGGCAGCGGATGGCGGTCGTGCCGTTGCGGAGCAGAAGCAGCGCCGCCTCCCGCGCGCGATCCGCGATGCTCTCGGTCGTCATCACCGACGAGTACGCCCGCCAGGAGTCGATGGCGAGCCCGAGGTCTCCCATCGGAGGGTTGATCAGATCCCACGAGAGCGCCTTGTCGAGGTGGGCGTGCGGCTCGGCCGGTGCGGTGAGCAGCAGGAAGCCGCTGAGGTCGAGAGTGTTGGCCGCGGCCGCTTCCGGCGTGTGAGATCCGGCCGGCGCCACCCCTGTCACTACGCCTCCGGCGAGCGTCACATCCACTTGGGAACCGTCAGGCAGCGTGGCGTTCCGTATGAGGTCGATGCGCCGGGGGAGCGATGTCACGATGCTCAGCCTCCTGGCCTTCGACGGGTGCGGGGTGACCCGGTGCGCAGCCGTCGCATCGTCGGGGAGGCCGCTTTCGAATGTTGATAACCTCAACATCAACGAATCTAAGGACACCCTGTTTCCGTCATGTAACGGCGCCATTGCGATGTGTTACGAGTCGGCTTCTCGATTTGTCACCGGCCGCGATCGTCAGTGAAGCTCATCACTGTCGGTCATCGTTGGAAGCATCGAAATCTGGAGGACACCGTCACGACAGTCACCGCTGCCACGCCGGTATCCGTGCCCGACGGCGTCATCGACAGGCAGGCAGAACTCATCGGTGCGCGCATCCGAGAGTTGCGTCTCGCGCGGGGGCTCACTCTCGTGCAGCTGGCCGGGATCGCCGAGCTGTCGCATCCGTTCCTCAGCCAGCTCGAGCGCGGCCGCGCGCGCCCGAGCATGGTGTCGCTCGAACGGATCGCCCGCGCTCTCGGCTCGAGCCAGCTCGAACTGATCGCCGCAGCGGAAGACGACGACGACGCTCCCGAGCAGTCGGATGTCGTGGTCGTCCGCGCAGACGAGGGGACTCGCGGTCCTTACGGCGATGGCCAGGGCCGACTCCTCGTGCACGGGCGTCGACGGTTCCACCCCATGGAGTTCTCCGGTTCGAACCAGGAACCGGGCGAATTCTACGAGCACGAGGGCGATGAGTTCCTGCACGTCGTCTCGGGAGTGGTCGCCGTCGACCTCGAGGGGCGAGAGAGCTCCGTGCTGAAGGCCGGCGATTCGATCTACTTCGCCGGCGGTATCCGCCACCGGTGGAGGGCGGTCGAGCCGGGCGGCTATCGGCTCTTCGTCGTCAAGGAGAGGCCGGAGCAGCGATGATCGAGAGCACGGTGAAAGTGGCGCGACGTGTGCAGGCGGCCGATTCGGTGGTGCTGCTGGATCTCGTGGCCAACCGGGGTGGACCCCTCGCGGCCTGGTCGCCGGGCGCGCACATCGACATCCTGCTCCCGCGCGGAGGCGAACGTCAGTATTCGCTGATGCCGGCTCCGGATGACGCGACCTGGCGCATCGGAGTGCTGCGGGAGACCGCTGGCCGGGGTGGTTCCGCGTGGCTGCACGACGAGGTCGAGGTCGGTCGTACGATCCGCGTTCGGGAACCGCAGAACCATTTCGCCTTCACGCCCTCCGCCGGAACGTCGTATCTCTTTCTCGCCGCCGGCATCGGCATCACGGCGATCTCGTCGATGGTGGCGTCGGCCCGGTCGGCCGGCGTGCCGTTCGAGCTGCACTACTCCGGACGCACCCGACGCTCGATGGCCCTGCTCGACGAGTTTCCGGAGGCCGTCGCGCACGTCTCCGACGAGGGGTCGCGGGTCGACCTCGCCGCGCTGTTCTCGGGACTTGCGCCGGGGACGGTGGTCTACTGCTGCGGGCCGGCGCACTTCATCGAGGCCGTCACCACACTTGCGGGGGAGCATCCGCTGCACGTCGAGCGGTTCGAAGCGAAGCAACTCGGCGAGCCGGTGTGGCCGGGAGACTTCGAGGTCGAACTCGAGCTGAGCGGCGAGACGCTTACCGTGGCGCCCGATCGCAGCATCCTCGAGGTCGTCGAGGAGGCAGGCATCTTCGTTCTGTCGAGTTGTCGGCAGGGCACCTGCGGAACCTGCGAGACGCCCGTGATCTCCGGCGCGGTCGACCACCGCGATTCGATCCTCACGCCGGAGGAGCAGCAGCACAGCGCGACCATGTACATCTGCGTCTCGCGGGCGGCCGGCCCGAAGCTGACCCTGGAGCTGTGATCGTGGTCACTCTGCCCGCGCCCGCGCCCGCGCCCTCCTCGCGAACCGAAAACGCAGGAGATTCTCGGGATTTTTGTCACAACGGGCCGGTTTTGCTCGAAATACCCGACATCTCCTGCGTTTTCGGAAGGGACGCGGATGCTGCGCGGCGAGTCAGATCCCGGTGGGTGCAAGCCTCCGCGCGAGGATGTCGACGAGCTGCCGCTCGTCGGCGGTGACCAGCGCGTAGTCGCGGACGACCACGCGACCGGCGACGACGACGTGGCGCGGACGCCTGCCGGGGGACGCCCAGAGCAGGCCGGCTATCGGGTCGGCTACGCCGGCATCCGCTGCTCCGGAGACGTCCCAGACGCAGAGGTCGGCAGCGGAACCGACGCGGAGATTGCCGAGCTCCGGGCGGGCGAGTCCGGTCGCGGACCCGGCCATCGCCATGGCGAGCACCTGGCGGGCCGGGATCGGGGGTCCGACGAGTGGGGCGACCTGCATGGCGAGTCGGGCATCCGCGAGAAGGTGCCCGGCGTCGTTGCTCCCGCCGCCGCTGGTGCCGAGGCCGACGACGATTCCGGCCGCCCTCAACGCCGCGACGGGAGCGATGCCCCAGCCCATCGGGAGGTCGCAGCCTGGAGCGTGCGTCGCCGTGATCCCGGATGCCGCCAGCCGCCGGATCTCGTCGTCCGTCACGTCGCACAGATGCGCGATGGTCACCCCGGGGGCGAGCCACCCCCACTCCTCGAGAAGGTCGATCGGGCGCCTGCCGTACCGCTCGAGGGCGATCGCGACATCCACCTGTTCGTTGGCTTGGGTGCGGCGCTGGAGGCCGTACCTCGCGGCGACCTCGGCCATCAGTTCGAACGTCTCGCGGCTGTCGGAGTGCACACCGGCCGGGCCGACGGCGAGTTGGAGCATGCCGTCTGGGGATATTCCGTTGTTCGTATCGGAGGGTACGGTTGCGGCTGCGGCTGCGGTCGCGGTCGCTTTGGTTGCGCTGGTCGCGTTGGTCGCTTTGGTCGCACTGATCGCGCTGGTCGCTTTGTTCGCGGTCGCTCTGGTCGTGCCGGCTTCCGCTTCCGGGAGCAGTGCGCGCACGATCGCCTCCGCGGATGCGGCAGCCTCCTCCGGGTCGTCTCGCGCCGAGCCGCGCACGAACACGAGGCGGCCGCCGAGTGCGCGGGCGGCATCCGCCGTTGCCCGTGCGATGGAGACGCTGTCGGATCCGGACGGCCAGGTCAGGTGGTGGTCGGCGACCGTGGTGACCCCGCTCAACAGTGCTTCGGCGATGCCGATGGATGCTGCGGCGTGCGCGAGCTCGGCATCCACTCCGGCGCGGGAGTAGGCGGCGGCCATCGTCGGCAGCCACTCGGACATGATCACCCCTCGGGTGCCGGGGAGGGTGCGGAATGCGCTCTGCAGCAGGTGGTGGTGCGCGTTGACGAGGCCGGGGGTGACGACGCAGCCGGTGGCGTCGAGGGTTTCGGGGTGGGGTTCGGTGCGGGGTTCGGTGCGGTTGCCGGTGTGGTTTTGCCCGGCGACGACGCCCGCCTCGACCACAAGGGTTCCGCTTGTCTCCGTCGTTTCGTCGATGACGATGTGGGTGGCGCCGGTGATCCTGAGCATTCTCCTGTTCTAGCAGCCGTGTGTGTCGGGCGGATGACGCGAGGTCGTCGCTCGCGAGTGCGGGCTCCGCGTTCGGTGGTCGAGCCCGCTTTCGCTGGCCGAGCCCGTCGAGGTGCCAAAAATAGCTCTGAAAAGTCGAAAAACTGGCCGAAAAGTGGCATCTCGACCGGACTTCACGTGTCGCACAGACCGGCGCGGTGGGCCTACTCCGCTGGCTCGTCCACTCCTCCACAGGGGTGGGTTTGGCGGGATTGTCCACAGGAGAAAGCCCAGATCAGATGGATGTTGCGCGGTTCGCGGGAATGTCGGTGGGTTGGGGGAGACTTCTTGTATGTCCACCACCCACGAAGCTCTCGATCTGTCGCTCGTCGACGTCGAACGCGCCTGGGCGGATGCGGCGGCGGGCGGATTCACCTCGGGGTCTGTCTCGGCGGATGCTGCGGGGATGGGAGACACCGGGCTACTCAGTGTCATCGCTGCCATCGGAACTCACCAGCGATCGTTCGACGCCGTCCGAGTCGCCGCCGCGGGCGAGATCGCGTACCGCTCCCAACTGACGCTCGGCACGGACGGGATGGCACGGAAAGCAGGCCACGCCAAGCCAGGGGCGTTCCTCGCGGAGTTGTGGACGATCACCGTCGGTGAGGCAATCCGCCTCTGCGACGTCGGACTCGCAACCCGGTCGCGCACGGCGCTCGACGGGTCACCGCTGCCGGCCCGCTACCCGGTGGTTGCGGCGGCGATCACGGACGGCACGCTCGGGGTGGATTCAGCCGCGGTGATCGTGAAGGAACTGGATGCCGCGTCCGTCCGGTGCGGTGTCGACGCTCGCGACGTTGGTGAGGCGACCCTGGTAGAGATGGCGGGCGCGCACACCGTCGCCGACCTGCGCGGTCTCGCCCGGCAGGTCCGGGACCGGCTCGATGAGGACGGTGCCGAACCGCGTGATGAGGTGCGGCATAAGAGGCGTTCGTGTCATTTCATCACCCTGGCGGATGGGATGGTTCGAATGGTGTGGGACATGCCACCGGAGGTCGCGGGGCTCGTCAAGGCGTCGATCGATGCAACGGTGGCGCAGGAACTCCGGCGGGCGAAAGACCACCGAAAGACCAAAGGCGTCCCGGGCGATGGCAACCTGGGCGACGGTGTCCCGGGCGAAGGCGACCGGGACGACGACTGTGGCGGGTCCCTCCTCGGCGATGACGACCGCACCCTCGACCAGCTCCGCTCGGACGCTTCCGAGCAGTTGTTCCACCATGTCGCTTCTTGCAAAGGGCATGGTGGGGATGTCCCGTCGATCACGATGGTGATCCGGATGACGAAGGAATCGCTCCTCACCGGTCTGGGGATTGCGGAGATCGATGGCGTCGACGAGACCATCTCCGCCTGCACCGCGAGACGGATGGCCGGGGAGGCCGGGATCATCCCGGCCGTGTTGGGTGGGCCGTCGGAGGTGCTCGACTTCGGGAAAACCCGGCGCCTGTTCTCGACCGCGCAGAAACTCGCGTTCGGGGAACGGGATGGTGGATGTGCGTTCGGCGGATGCACCGCACCACCGTCCTATACGGAGGCGCACCACATCGTCTGGTGGTCTGACGTTGAGAACACCGACCTGGACAACGGGATCCTCCTGTGTGGGTTCCACCACCACCGCATCCACGATGGCGGGTGGGAGATCGCCTTCCAGCATGGGGTGCCGTATTTCATTCCACCGCCGTGGGTCGATCCGGGGAGAACTCCGCGCCGCGGTGGGAAAGTGTTGCTCGATGCGGCCGCATAGTGGTGGCGTCGGTGATCGAGCTCGTCGAGATACCGCTCCCCACTGGCACGCCCATCCGATTCGTCGAATCGTTCGGACTCGGCAGCGTGGGCCGAAGCTCGATCACCGAGGCGCGCGCTCGACCCCTCCATTTTCGCCTCGTGCCTGGCTTCTTCCCTGCAGTCTCTTCCCTGCAGTCTTTTGTCCTATTCGTTTCTCTCCGATCACTCTCGTAACGCCGCCGAAATCAGTGCATGGCACGCTGGGGACATGTTCGAAATCGCCGATCGCCTCATCACGGCAGCTGAGAGCGTCGCAGCAAAGAGCGCCGCCGCAAAGCGTGCCCAGGACAATACCGAACCCGAGATCGCACATCGCATCGCCATAGCCACCGCCATCTCGATCGACGGCAGCGCACCGCGAACGATCGGAACGTCGATGGCCTTCGACGGCGACCAGGTCATCGGCAGCATCGCCGGCGGCTGCGTCGAAGGAGCAGTCGTCGAAGTCTGCCTGGACGTCCTGGCCGACGGCATCCCGCGCACCGTCGAGTACGGCTTCAGCGACGAGACGGCGTTCGACATCGGGCTGACCTGCGGCGGGCGCATCCGCATCCACGTGCGACTCATGGATGACGCGATCCTCCACAGCCTGCGCGCTGCAGTGTCAGGCGAGCCCACCGGCATCACGTCGGTGGTCCGCAGCGAACCTGATGCCGCGACGACGAGCGAAGGCAACGCCTCGGCGACAAGCGTGACCACTCTCAGTGATCGCCTCACCGCGGAACTGGATGCCCGAATTGCGACCGGCGAATCCGGCCTGTCCGTCATCGACTGCGACGGCGACCTCGTCGAGACGTTCTTCGAAGTGTCGGTACCTCCGGCCCACCTCCTCATCTTCGGCGCGATGGACTTCTCGACCGCCCTCGCGGCGGCGGCCATCCCACTCGGCTACCGGGTCACGGTGTGCGACCCGCGCCCGCTGTTCGCGACAGCCAGGCGATTCCCGGGAGCCGACGTCGTCGTCGAGTGGCCGACGGTCTGGTTCACGCGTCAGCAACTGGACGAGCGCGCAGTGATCTGCATCCTCAGCCACGACGCTCGCTTCGACGCGGAACTCGTCGCACTCGCCCTCGCCTCACCGGCGGGATTCGTCGGAGCCATGGGTTCCCGCGCGACTCACGATCGACGTCTGGCCTCCCTGCGCGAGCGGGGCGTGACGGAAGCGCACATCGCCCGACTGCACTCACCCATCGGCCTCGACATCGGCGCAAGCACCGTCGAGGAGACCGCGATCGCCATTCTCGGCGACGTGATCGCGGCCCGCAGCAGTGCAACCGCCCGGCCGCTGATGGCGACGACTGGCGCCATCCACCGCACTGAGAGGCTCGACGCACAGAAAAGCCGCAACCAGGAGGCACACCCGTGACGAGGGACGTTCCGTGACGAGCGACGTTCCGTGACGACGATCATCGAGGGCGCTCACGTCGCGACAGTCGATGCGGTCGGTACCGAGCATCCATCCGGGTACGTCGTCATCGACGGTACGCGAATCGTCGAGGTGGGCGAGGGATCGGCTCCGCAGCAGTTTCGCGACGCGACTCGGATCGACGGCAGCGGGCACCTCCTCACACCGGGCCTCATCAACACGCATCACCACCTCTACCAGTGGCTGACCCGCGGGATCGCCCAGGATTCGATCCTCTTCGACTGGCTCGTCGCGCTGTATCCGTCGTGGTCGCTGATCGACGCCGACCTCGTGCGTGCCGGGGCTGCCGGCGCGATGGCCGTGCTGGCACGCTCCGGATGCTCGACCGTCGCCGACCACCACTACGTGTTTCCCCAGGGGGCCGGCGACATCATCGGCGGCATAGCCGACGCCGCCAGCGAGCTCGGCCTCCGCTTGCACGCGACACGCGGTTCGATGGATCTCGGAGCATCCGACGGTGGACTCCCGCCGGATTTCGCGGTCGAGACGACGGATGCTGCACTCCAGGCGAGCGCGGATGCCGTCGCCCGATACCACGACCCGGCCTTCGACTCGATGCTGCGGATCGCGATCGCACCGTGCTCACCGTTCTCGGTGACGAGCACTCTGCTCAGCGAATCGGCGGTGCTCGCGAGACGGCTCGGCGTCAGGCTGCACACTCACGGATCGGAGACGATCGAAGAGGATGCCTTCTGCCGTGAGCGGTTCGGCATGGGTCCGACCGACTATCTCGAGAGTCTCGGCTGGCTCGGTGACGACGTCTGGATGGCGCACTGCGTGCACCTCGGCGACGACGACATCCTGAAGTTCGCGGCGACCGGCACCGGAGTGGCGCACTGCCCGTCGTCGAATGCCCGCCTCGCCGCGGGCATCGCGCCGATACCGCAGCTGTTGCGCGCCGGAGTGCCGGTCGGCCTCGGGGTCGATGGGGCTGCATCCAACGAATCGGGTCAGCTCGGCACCGAGCTCCGTAACTCGCTGCTGGTGAATCGCCTGCGCTGGGGAGCCGACTCCATCTCCGGTCGCGACGTCTTGCGGATCGCGACGATCGGCGGAGCGCGAGTACTGGGGCGGGAGGCCGAGATCGGGTCGATCGAACCCGGCAAACTCGCCGACCTCGCCCTCTGGAAGATCGACGGCGTCGAGCACGCCGGCATCGCAGACCCCGTCGCGGCCCTCGCTCTCGCATCCCTGCCGCCTCTTGCCCGGCTCTTCGTGAACGGGCGCGTCGTCGTCGAAGACGGCCGCCTCACGCGGGTCGACGAGAGCGCTCTTGCACGGGATGCCGCACGAGCGTCGGCGGCGTTGGCAGAACGTGACTGAGATCTCGAACATCACGACCGAAAGCGAGAACCATGACCCAACGGGGTGACCACGGCATTCGATTTCACCGACGGGCGACTTCCCTGGGAGCCGATGGTCGAGGGAAAGCGCACCGGCGGGGGCGAGCTGAGGCCGCTCGAGTACCTACTGCGACACGAAAGACCCGTCGCGCCTTCTCGGCAAAGCGATCAGCGGCGCGTTGCAGTGGTCGCCGAATCCCGATTGCGCATCGATCGAGGTCGGGGCGATGCGGCGTTTCGGCATCATCAACAATGCGCACTTCCTCGAGACGCGCGAGGAGCCCGAGCTTCAACGCTCCACGTTCGACCTCTACCACGAGGCCGGAGCGCTCGGCCCCGATCTCATCTTCGGACACTTCGTGCAGACCACCCCCGACATCATCAGGCGGGCAGCGGATGCCGGTGCGGTCATGTCATGGCAACCCTCATCGAACGGGCGGCCCGCGTCTGGAATAGCTCAGGTTCCGGCGATGCGTGACAGCGGGATGCGCATCGGGATGGGACCCGACGACCAGTCCTGTACCGACATCTCCGACCCCTGGCAGAACCTCCGTATGGGCAGGTATCTCACTCGCGCCGTGAGCGGTCTCTCGACATCGGCCCGCTCTGGGATCCGGTCGCATCTACGTGCTCGCCTGTGGTCTGCGTAACCTGAAAGCCGTCTACATCGGAGGCGGGCTTAAGCCGGCCGCGGGTGTACTCGTCGACTCGCTCGCTGCCGAGGGAAGTGCGCGCATCCACGACATCCTCCCGAAGATCCGCCAGTGCTGATCTCCTATCCACACCGACGACCCACCGACTACCCGAAGGGCGACACCATGGCAGACGCACCGATCCTCAAACATCTCAGCGACATCAAGGCGCACCGCATCACCCCGGGCGACACGGTCACCATGATCCCGCTCGCCGGGCCGGACGACGGTTCGCCGGCCAGCGCCTTCTTCGAGATCTGGGACCCGGAGGGCACCCAACCCGACAACTCGCACCCCGACTCGGTGGAGATCTTCGTCTTCCTCGAGGGCAGCGGCGAGGCCGTGAGCGACGACCACACGGTCGCGGTGACCGCCGGAGACGTGCTCGTGCTGCCGGTCGGGTCGGTGCATCACATCCGCAATACCTCGACCACCGAGCGGCTCTACGCCGTCACGATCATGGCGAATGATCGGGGATCGCAGGACGTCGCATCCACCGTCCTCGGGTTTGAGGCACTCGTCAAAGGTGGCCCGCAGGTGCCATTCGAGGATGAGGACAAGGCCGTGATCTACGGCCTATCGACGGACTGATCAGCCGAGCAGTTCCGGCCGCTTCCAGTCGAGTATGTGAATATGCTCGTCGAGGAATGCGAATACCGTCTCGTACCAGACGATCGCGTGCTGGGGCTTCAAGACCCAGTGGTTCTCGTCGGGGAAAACGAGGAACTTGTGAATCGTCGAGCCGTCGGGCGACGCGTGGTGTTCCGCGAGCTCGGACCAGAGTCGCAATCCCTCGCCGATCGGAACGCGATAGTCGTGGTCGCCATGGATCACGAGCATCGGCGTCACGATCTCCCGCACCGAACGGTGCGGCGAGTTGTCGGTCATCCCCTCCGCGGTGAAGATGCTCTGCCAGTACGAGGAGTCATCGGTCGTTCCGTTGAACTGGTCGAGTGCCCACAGGCTGGCGTGGCTCACGATCGCGCGGAAACGATCGGTGTGGCCGGCGACCCAGTTCGCCATGTAGCCGCCGAACGAGCCGCCCATCGCCGCCGTCTTCGTCTCGTCGATGTCGGGTCGTGCCTCGACGGCATCCGTGATCGACATCAGGTCGGTGAACGGCTTCGCGCCCCACGAGTTCCAGCCGCGCGCGATGAAGTCGATGCCGTACCCGGTCGAGAGGGCGGGAACCGGCAGGAGAACCGCGTAGCCGCGAGCGACCGCGAGCAGCGGACTCCAGCGCCAGCTCCACGCGTTCCAGCTGTTCAGCGGACCACCGTGGATCCACAGCAGCAGCGGTGCCGGATGCTGCGCCGAAGCGCCATCCGGCAGCAGCAACCACCCCCGAACCCTCGCACCGTCCGCAGCGGTCGTCTCGACTTCGGTGATCGTTCCGGGTGCCGCAGGCAGCGCCGCCGGTGTCGCGAGAGCGACCACCTCGCCCGACCGCAGTATGCGCACGGGGTGCGAGGGCGTCGTCCACGACGAACGCAGCGCGACGAGATCGCCGGTCACCCGATCGACGGCGACATCGGAGTAGCTGAAGTCGTCATCGGTGAGCCGCACGACGGGTCCGCCGTCGACAGGCACGCGGAAGATCGGACCGCGACCGTCGTCGTCGGCGGTGACGATGAGCGATGCGTCATCCGCATCGAAGACCAGGCTCGTCGGCCAGCGGTCCCAGCCGTCGCCGAGTCGTCGTGCACCGGATCCGTCGATCGCGGCGACCCAGAGTTCCTGGTCGGCCGGGCCCGCGGGAGTGCTGTAGTCGGCTCTGACGAAGGCGATGCGAGATCCGTCGTTACTGACCGCCGGCACCTCGAAGTACGTTCGTTCCTCGTCGAAGAGGGTGGTGTGCGCCCCGGACTCGACGTCGATGGCGACGATGGCGTAGCGACCGGATCTCTGCTCCGGCACGAACATCGACGCGATCAGAGTGCGCCCGTCGGGGGTGAGCACCTGCCCGGCGGTGTCGGCGGTGCGACCGGGACGCGGCGTGAGGTCGCGTGGACGCGGCAGGTCGGCGGGGTAGGGGGCGGGCGAAGCGGCTGGATCGGGTGCGGGCACGACAGCGTTCGGACGGGCAGCATCGGCTGCTCCGTCAGCTACCGCCGCCGTGTCGAGCGCCAGCAGGTGCGGCTCCGCGGGACCGAGGTCGGTGTCCCAGTAGCGCACCGGATAGCTCTCGTGCAGGATCGCGGTGACCTTCTTGTCTTTGCGCCGTGCCCTCGCCGCGGCATCCGCCTCGAGATCGTGCGCGCTGTGAAGCAGCTCCGCGGCGATCACGATCGTGTCACTCGCGGATGCCGTCGCCGCGATCGCAGACACCCCTCCGGCCAGGCGCGTGATGGCTCGCGCCTCACCGCCCGCCGCGGGAAGCAGCCACAGTTGGGCGACCTCGAGATCTTTCTCGGCATCCGCATCGGGGCGTGCTGAGACGAACAGGATGTCGCCGGGTCCCGTGAACCCGACCCCCGATTCGCCCTTCGCCGACCGGGTGAGCCGGGTCGGCACACCGGACCCGTCGGCCGCGACCGACCACAGCGCTCGCTGGTACGAAGTGCCGTCGCGAGAGAGGGTCGCGACGGTGACGACGGCCCGCCGGCCGTCTGGGGAGAGTGCGAGTGCCTCGACGCGGGGGAGCGCGATGTACGACTCGAGGGTGGCGAAGGGCGTGACGGCCGACGTAGCTGGCGTGTCAGGTCGGTGCTCAGCGGGGGAGGCGGGCCGGGTGGACGGCGGTGTCTCGGCAGGCATCCTCTACGCTAACCCGGCTCGACGATCGCCTGCCACACGCCCGCCACGGGCGGGGAAGCCCGAGCGGGCCAGTTGGCGAACTCAGCCGACCGCGACCGGCGCAAGCACGATGTCGAAGCGGGTGCGCGACCAGGCCGAGCCCGCCAGGTCGCGACCGTCGGGGGTCGGAGCATCCGCCGTCTGCGGCTCGAACTGCTTGATCAGCGACTCCTTGACACCGAACACCGAATCCCGGTCGAGCAGCTCGTCGCCTGCCACGAAGATGTGCGTCACGAGAGTGCGACAGCCCTCCGCCGAGACCATGAAGTGCAGGTGCGACGCTCGAAGCGGCGAGCGACCGACGGCGGCCAGAAGTTGCCCGACCGGTCCATCGTCGGGAATCGGATAGGGAGTCGGCGTGAGCCCCCAGAACCGGTAGTCGCCGTTCTCGTCCGTGAAGAGGTGTGCCCGGCCGGCGACGCGATCATCGCCGTACTGCACATCGTAGAACCCGTTTTCGTCGGCCTCCCAGACCTCTATCCGGGCACCGGAGAGTGGATGCCCCTCCGCATCCGTGACGCTGCCCTCGACCCAGCACGGCTGCCCGGGAGCGCCTCCCGTGATGTCACCGCCGTTCTCGATCAGCGGCGCATCCTCGGCGAAGAACGGGCCGAACACCGTGGCCTCCGTTGCTTCGCCGTAGGCCTCGTTGTTCACAGCGACGGTCTGCATCGAGACGCCGAATACGTCGGACAGCAGCACGAATTCCTGGCGCCGATCGTCGGTGATGTGACCGGCGGCGGTGAGGAAGGCGATCGCGACATTCCACTCCTCCTCGGTCAGGCGCACGTCGCGGACGAAGGCGTGCAGGTGTCGGGTGAGCGACTGCATCACCAGCTTCAGCCGCTCGTCGGGCGCGGCGTCGAAGGAGGCGACGACTGTCTCGACGAGTTCCTGCTCGCGTGCGGTCTGCTCTGCCGAGACACCGGCTGCCGAAAGTCCGGAAGCCGAGCTTTCCGGTATCGAAGTCATACTGCACCACCTGTCGTGAAGAGTTCGGATGTCGGAGTGACCCCGTCGAGGGCGGCCGAGAGTAGTCGCTCGAGGTCGGCCTGCGATACGGGGCGCGGGTGGGACGCCGGGATCGCCGGCAGCGCGAGGGAGGCGGCCTCCGCGACATCCGCCGCAGCGAATCCGTAGTCCCGAAGCGCGGTCGGTGCGCCGAGTTCGAAGCGAAGGGAATTCAGCCCCTCGAGCGCAGAGGGGGAGTCGAAGGCCTGCGCGATTCGACGCTCGGCGTCCGGCGCGAACGGCACAGTGAACGCGGTGACGTAGGGCAGCACGGTCGCGTGGGTCTCCGCGTGCGGAAGGGTGTAGGTTCCGCCGAGAACGTGGCAGATCTTGTGGTGCATCCCGCTGCCGGCCGACGCGAAAGCGACCGCGGCGAGGTAGGCGCCGTAAAGTGCCCGCTCACGGCCCTCGACGTCCGCTGCGTCCGCGTGGATCAGTCGAAGCCCGCCGGCCAGCGCGCGGATTCCCTCCGTCGCGAGCGCCGCATTCATCGGATCGGCGCGCGGAGCCCAGAGCGAGTCGATGCAGTGGGCGATGCCGTTGAGCCCGGATGCGACCGAGAGCGCCACCGGCAACGAGAGGGTCAGCGCGGCGTCGTAGACGACGGTCACCGGCAGCACCCGGGCATCCACCCGTGTGGACTTTCGGGCGTTCTCGGTGAGCCCCCAGACGTTGGTCGCCTCAGAACCCGAATAGGTCGTCGGAACAGCGATGATCGGGATGCCCGTAGTCAGCGCGATCGCCTTGGCGAGCCCGGTCGTCGAACCCCCGCCGACGCTCACCATGAGGTCGATGCCGCCGTCTGTGGCTGCGGCGCGGGCGGCCTTCGCCGTCTCGATCGGAACGTGTTGGACCACGTCGTGCCAGGCGAGCGCCACGGGGAGATCACCGAGCGCAGCGCTGCCCGACGACGACGAGATCGTCATCACCCGCTTCGCCCCGAGTCGCTCGATCTCGGCTGCCACGTTCTGCGCTGCGAGGCCGGTGCCGAAGAGCATCCGTTGCCCGAGCGTGTCGTGCGCGAAGACGAGTGGCATCAGGCCGTCCGGCTCAGAATGGACGACAGTGCCGCGATGAGAGCGTTCTCCGGATCGTCGACTGCCGCCAGCGATCGCCAGGCGATGATCTTGTCGGGGCGAACCAGCAGCACGCCGTCCTCGTCGATCTCGCGCAGCCGCTGCCAGTCGAAGTAGAGGTCGGTGTAGCGCCGGCCCGGCCCGATGACCACGGCCTTCAGATCGATGCCGAGGCGTTCTGCGACGGCCGGGGCCGCATCCGCCCACGGCTGCCCGGCGATGCCGGTGAAGACCGTGAATTGCGTGCTCGGCGCGAGGTCGAGCGTCGAGTACTTGTCGCGTGCGTCGCCGATCCACGCATGAGGAAGAGGCGATCCGGGCACTGTCGAGGCCTGATAGAAGAGCTCCGGATCGCGCGTGGGAGTAGCGCGCGGCGACCCGTCCGAGACGACGGCGCTCGACGTGTAGAACTGGCCGAGCTCGACGCCGTGGGCGTTGAACTCGTAGTTCTTGATCTCCATCGCGGCGACGATCGCGTCCCGTTTGCGCCGCCCGGCCGGGGTGTCCGCCTTGCGCTCCTCGATCTGCTCGATCATCTCGGCCTCGGTCTGTGCACCGAGGATCCCGAGCGCCTCGAAGAGCTGCACGAACTCTCTGCCGGACTTATTCGCGCGGGTGACGATCTGCCGCGCAACCGGCGCGCGCTCGGCGCTATACGTCTCGAGAAGCCCGGGACCGGCCTGCCCGCGCAGCACGGCGGCGAGCTTCCAGGCCAGGTTGTAGGAGTCCTGGATCGAGGTGTTCGACCCGAGTCCGTTGCTCGGCGGATGGCGGTGGATGGCGTCCCCGGCGCAGAAGACCCGCCCCTTCTGCAGGTGGGTGGCGAACATCTCGTTGTTGCCCCACAGCGACGTTCCGGTGATCTCGACCTCGAGGTCGGGCATCCCGAGCAGATTGCGCACGATCTGGGTGGCGGCGGCGGTATCGATCACGGGCTCCGGGCCGGTGATGTCGTAGCCCCAGACGATGAGCCACTCGTTCCATGGGCGCACCATGCGCACGAGGCCGGCGCCGATTCCTCCGACATTCGATCCCGGCTGCACCACCCAGTACAGCACCGAGGGGCGGTGACCGACGAGCTGCTGGATGTCTGCGGTGAAGGTGATGTTCATCGACCCGGCGATGTCCATCGCACCCTCCATCGGCAGGTCGAGGTCCGCGGCGACCTTGGATCGCGCGCCGTCCGTTCCGATGAGGTACTTGGCTCGAATGGTCAGCGTCTGCCCGGTGACCCGGTCGAGCACCTGCACGGTCACGCCGTCGGCATCCTGGGTGTGCGAGAGGTATTCGCTGGAGAAGCGCGTCTGGGTGCCGCGACCTGTCGCGTTCCTGACGAGGATCGGCTCGAGATAGTTCTGTGGAACGTCGCAGTTCAGGGTAGGGGAGGCCAGCACGTAGTCGGCGTGGCGCGATGGTCCTGTTCCCCAGCTGAGGATGCGGCCGAGCTCCTCCCCGGCGATCGAGGTGCAGAACACCGTGTCACCGATCTGGTCGTGCGGCGTCGAGTCGGCCTTGACCTGCTCCTCGATGCCCATGTCTCGAAAGAACTCCATCGCGCGCTGATTGGTGATGTGCGCTCGCGGCGTGTTCGCCGTCCAGCGATACTTCGTGATCATCATGTTCGCGATGCCGAGAGTCGAGAGCGCGAGTGCGGCCGATGCTCCACTCGGGCCCGATCCGACGATGAGGACGTCGGTCTCGATCACCCCGGCGCCGGGAAGTCGGGTGTCGGCAATGCCGTCGGAGAATGTCGCCATCGATCAATCCTGTCGCTGCGCTCCGCAGCGTCGCGGAGGTGATTCAAGTATTGCCACACCACCGTGGATGTGTGCCAAGAGTTTATGCGTTTCTATGAACTATTCGCAGCGGAATCCGCATCTCGTACCAGCCGCCACAGTCGATCGCGTGACATCGGCAGCTCGAACGGCCGAATCCCGAGCGCATCGCGAATCGCATTCGCGAGAGCCGGCGCAACGGGGTTGTACGGGGCCTCGCTCATCGACTTGGCACCTAGTGGCCCGAGCGGATCGAAGGTGTCGGCGAACAGCACCTCGGTGTCGGGTACATCGGCGAAGCGTGGAACGTGATAGTTGCGGAGAGCCGTCGTCGTGACCCGGCCGGCCCCGTCGAGCAACAGCTCCTCGTAGAGCGCAGTGCCGATCGCCTGCGCGGTGGCACCCTCGACCTGCCCGCGCAACTGCTCGGGATTCAGCACGGTGCCGGCATCCGCTGCCTGAACCGACTGCAGGACGCGCACCTCACCGGTCGCCGAATCCACGGCCACCCGGAAGCCGTGCACGTTGAATGCGACGGTTCGCGGAGTGCCGTCGTGCCGACCGGCAGCGACGAGCGGCCCGCGCTCGAGCAACTCCATCGCCGTGATGACTCGATCGGCGACGAAAACACCGCCGTCCGCAATCTCCCCGCGAACGCCCGACAGGAGATATGCCCGCTCGAGCATGAGCTCGGCAAGCGAGGTGGATGCCGCGTACAGCGCCTTCCCGGCGACGACGACCCCGGCCGAACCGAAGGCCCCGGTGTCGTAGCCGACCACGTCGGTGTCCGACTGCCGGATGCGGATCCGGTTGACGGTCGTATTCAGCGCTGAGGCCGCGAGCTGCGCGTGCACCGTCGTCGTGCCGCTGCCGAACTCGACCGTTCCGACGCCGATCTCGTAGTCGCCGTCCGGCAGCAGCGCGATCGTCGTCTCGGCGTAGTGCCCGCGCGGCGGGAGGGAGGCGATCATCGCCAGTGCCATTCCGCTTCCGAAGCGCCAGGACGACCCCGAGGGCACGTCTGGAGAAGAAGCTCCGAGCGCCTCCTGCACGAGATCGAGACACTGGTCGAGCCCGTATGAGCCCATCAGGAGGTCGGTCTCCTCGTGCGGATTCACGACCATCATGGTGTCCCCGGGCACGACGACGTTGCGGCGTCGAAGGTCGAACGGGTCGATCCCGAGGGTGCGTGCGAGTTCGTCCATCGCCGATTCGATTGCGAAGATCACCTGGCCGAGACCGTAGCCGCGGAAGGCGCCGGAGGGCAGGTTGTTCGTGTAGACCGATTCGGCATCCACCCGCTTGTTCGCGCAGCGATAGACGCTGATCGACTCGTGGATGCTGTGGTACATGACCCCGATGCCGTGGTTTCCGTAGGCGCCGGTGTCCATCAGCTCATCGATCGCCATCGCCGTCAGCGTGCCGTCGGATGTCGCCCCGAGCGTCACCGAGACCGTCATCGGATGACGCGGCGCCGCGTTCGTGAACTCGTCCTCGCGGCTGAACTCGTACTGCACCGCCCGCCCGGTGCGGAGGACGGCGAGGGTCACGAGGTCTTCGGTGAACAGTTCCTGCTTGCCGCCGAATCCGCCGCCGACCCGAGCGGTGAACACGCGGACGCGCTCGGGTGCGAGGTCGAAGATGTGGCACAGCTCGTCGCGCACGAGGTACGGCACCTGCGACGAGGTGCGGAGCACGAGCCGTCCGTCGGCGTCGAGCCAGCCTCGGGTCGCGTGGGTCTCGAGCGCGACGTGGTTGATGCGCTGCGTCTTCCAGGTGCCGGTGGCGACCGCGTCTGCGACGGCGAGGGCGGCATCCACATCCCCCATCTCGCCGTGCATCTGCGCGAGAACGTTTCGCTGCGGGGCGGCGATGCGCTGTAGTTCGCCCTTATCGGCGTGCAGCAGTGGGGCACCGGGGGACCGCGCAAGTTCCGGGTCGAAGACCGCGGGCAGCACCTCGTACTCCACCTCGATGAGG
>JANYGT010000174.1 GCA_025362355.1 Lacisediminihabitans sp.
GCACCGGCAGTCGTCGCCGAGGCCGTGGCCGCTCCGGCTCCGGTCGCAGCGCCGACCCCGGCAGCGGCACCCGCCCCGGCAGCGGCACCCGCCGTCGATGCGAACCCGGGATACGTCACCCCCCTGGTACGCAAGCTCGCCAACGAAAAGGGCATCGACCTCTCCACGATCGCCGGTTCCGGCGTCGGAGGACGCATCCGCAAGGAAGACGTGCTCACGGCCACCACCGAGCCCGCCCCGGCGACGCCGGCAGCTCCCACGGCTCCGGCCGCGGCCGCACCGCTCGAGACTTCCCCGCTGCGGGGAACCAGCGTTCCGATGTCTCGCCTTCGCAAGGTGATCGCCGAGCGTGCCGTCATCTCGATGCAGTCGTCGGCGCAGCTCACCTCGGTGGTCGAGGTCGATGTCACCCTCGTCGCCAACTTCCGCGATTCGGTGAAGGCGGAGTTCCTCGCCAAGACGGGCCAGAAGCTCTCGTTCCTGCCGTTCTTCGCGCTGGCTGCTGCCGAGGCACTGCGCGCGTTCCCGATCATCAACGCGACGATCGACGGCGACACGATCGTGTACCCGGCGCAGGAAAACATCTCCATCGCGGTCGACACCGAGCGCGGGCTGCTCACACCGGTGATCCGGGATGCCGGTTCACTCGACCTCGCCGGCCTCGCCGCGCAGATCGCCGATCTCGCCGCCCGCACCCGCGACAACAAGCTCAAGCCCGACGAGCTGGCTGGGGGAACCTTTACTCTGACCAACACCGGATCTCGTGGCGCGCTGTTCGACACCCCGATCGTGTTCCTGCCGCAGTCCGCCATTCTTGGCACCGGGATCGTGGCGAAGAAGCCGGTGGTCGTCTCCGATAACGGTCTCGACGCGATCGCGATCCGGTCGACCGTGTACCTCGCGCTCTCGTACGACCACCGCATCGTGGATGGCGCTGACGCCGCCCGCTTCCTGGTGGCCGTCAAGGATCGCCTGGAGAACAGCAGCTTCGAGGCGAACCTCGGCATCTAGTCGCCGGCTCGCTCAGGGGGCGCGACAGTGATCGACGAGCACGATACATCGCTTGTCGCGGACTGCGCAAATTGTGTTGGGCTGTGCTGCGTTGCCCTTGCCTTCGAGCGCTCCGACGACTTCGCGTTCGGCAAGCAGGCCGGTGCGGCGTGCGTCAACCTCGAAGTGGATAACCGGTGCGGCATCCATTCGCTTCTTCGCGCCGAGGGCATGAGGGGCTGTACCGTTTTCGACTGCCACGGGGCGGGCCAGAAGGTCAGCCGGTCGGCTTTCCGAGATTCCAGCTGGCGCGATTCTGCGGAGACGGCGGACGCGATGTTCGCGGTGTTCCGAGTTGTTCGACAGCTGCACGACATGCTCTGGTACCTCCGGGACGCCTCCCGTGCCGTGTCAAACTCGCGTCCCGCGATTGACTCCATGTATGAGGCGGTCGATTCGCTCAGCCGACTGCCCGGGAACGAAATTCTCCTTCTGGATCTGCAGAGCGTCCGTCAGTCGGTGAACCCGTTGCTCGCCGCAGTGAGCGAAGCGGTGCGTGCGAACGCGGCGGCGAAGAGAAAGACTCGCCTACCCGCACAGTTGCGGGCGGGGGCGGACCTGCTGGGATCCGATTTCTCTGGGCTGGACCTGCGCGGTGCGGATCTTCGCGGCGCGCTTCTGATCGCCGCAGACCTCTCGGACACCGACCTCCGCGAGAGCGACCTGCTCACGGCCGACCTGCGCGACGCGGACCTGCGCGGCGCGAATCTCTCCACGACCCTTTTTGTGACGCAGATGCAACTCAACGCGGCCAAAGGGGACGCTCGAACACGGATTTCCCCCGGAACGGTTCGTCCCTCTCACTGGACCTAGCGGTCACGGCGCGGCCGTTTTCTGTGTGCCGCTCAGGTAGTCGCGGATCCGCCATCCCGCCTTCGTCCTGATCACGAGGATGGAGGCCGAGCTGCCGTTCGGCGCAGCATTTTCTGCACCGTCGCTAATAAGCGCGGTGTCTCCGAGCCTTTCGGTGAGCGCGAGCGTCATGCCTTGCGCGAGACTGGACGGCGGTACCTCACCGCCGTCCCGAATCTTCTGGATGAGCGTCGAGTCGCTGCCGAACGCCGCGGACGACGCCTCGTCTACTCCATCAAGGCAGAGGATCGACAGATCGCGAAGGCAGGAGAGCCGTGCGCCGAGCAGGATCCTGGCGGCGAGCAGCGGATCGTCCGG
>JANYGT010000177.1 GCA_025362355.1 Lacisediminihabitans sp.
TGACCGACCTGCAGCGCGAGGTGATCGAACTCGCCTATACGGGCGGCTACACGCAGGCCGAGGTAGCCGAGATGCTCAATGTGCCGGTGGGTACGGTGAAGACCCGATTGCGGGACGGCCTCATCCATTTGAGGGCCGAACTCGCAGCGACAGCTTGAAATTCAGCAGCCGATCTAATCCGAGATTCTCTCAGATACGAGTATAATCAGCGGTAGCCCTTCTGGTCCTCTGATCCGACCGGAGAGGCGTGCGGGTCCGACGGGCGTGGTTTCCTGGCGGGCCCGCGTTTTTTCACTGTGCTGTGACTTTCACGCCATCCACAGTGTGTTGCAGTCCGAGCACGACCAGAGTGCGTGGCCGTCGATATCCGTGTGGATCATCGCGACGCCGCAGTCCGGACAGGCTGGAATCGACGAGTTTGGCATACCCGGACTGTTGTCCCTAAGCCGCCCGCTGTCTAGTCCGCTGGCGCGCGCTCACAGCGATACGCCAGCAACGCGGATGTCGACCGGAAACATGGTGTGCCAGATAGCCTGCTCCGATGGACTTCGAGGCGAAAGTGAAGCACACCAAGACCGGGCTGGAGCGCTTCGTCTTCTTCAGTGATGCGGTGGTGGCGATCGCGATCACTTTGCTCGTGCTCCCTCTTGTCGATAGCGCTCGACAGATGGGTTCGGCGGCCACGGCCACGTTCTTCGTGAAGAATGCCTTCCAATTGCTCGCCGCAGGAGTGACATTCGCCGCCATCGGTTCATCCTGGCGTATCCACCACCGGCTCTTCGAGCAGGCGACCGGCTACAGCAGGGTTCTCGTGCGGGTCAACTTCCTCTGGCTGGCAGTGGTCGTGTTCTTCCCCGTCGCCACCGAACTGCTCGTGGTGTCTCCGCGCAGCGATCGCCTTGCCACCGGGCTCTATA
The DNA here is from genome assembly GCA_025362355.1 of Lacisediminihabitans sp. Classification (GTDB taxonomy): domain Bacteria; phylum Actinomycetota; class Actinomycetes; order Actinomycetales; family Microbacteriaceae; genus Lacisediminihabitans. The sequence continues at coordinate 918 of JANYGT010000177.1, forward strand.
TCGGAACCATCGCGCTGCTCATGGCGCTCCTCCGCGCTGAGGAGTTCATCCTCAGACGGTCTCAGCTCATGTCCGAGGAGGCGAGACTCACCCACACCGAGGAAGCCGCGAGGTGGATTCCCGTGATCCTGCGACTCCTTGCGCTGCTCATCGGGGTGGTCGTTCCGGGGGTCGGCCTCTGGGCCCTCGTAGTCGTGCTTCCCGAGGGGGGCATCGAGTATGCGGTGGCGCGGCATTCGCGCAGGACGACGACGCGGGTCACCGCCGGATGAGTCCGCCCGCACAACTCCCGTGAGGGACGGGACGCTGTCTCGAGGGACCCTCGCGTAACCGGGTCCCTGGCGCCGGAGTTGGAGCCGTCGCCCGCGGCTTCGGCAGAGTAACGGTCGATGCCGCCGCGTGCACCTCCGTGCATGTCGCGCGCGCCGAGCATGCACATCTAATCGACCGCCCTCCTCGCCGTTTCGCTGACCGTGGCCCTCGGCCTGGCCGGATGCTCGAGCACCGGGGTCGCAACGTCAAGTGACCGAAATACCTCGGGCGGTTCTGCCGCTCCGGCGGCCCCTGCGGATAAGGTCGGCTCTCGCGCGAACCCGGCACCGGCGGGCACCACCATCGCAGTGAAGGACATCTCCGCCTCCAACGAGTTACCTATTCCGCGTCGCGCCAGTGCGACGTCTCAAGTAAGTCGCGCTTAGAAGCTGGTCAGTAGCACCGCGCAAACGTAACTCCTCGTCACCAAGGAATCGCCGGATACGAAGGCGTCGAGTTCGACCTGATGCGGGCGGAAGACGACGACGTCACGGCCACGCGGATGGAGCGCTCGTCGGCTGTATCAAGAGCCGGGCTCGGTGACCGGCTGGGTCGGAGATCGTCCCCATCCCATGAGACGTCGGTGATGTCTGACAGTTTCACCCTCGTCGCCTCGACGGGGAGGATCTCTGAATTTCGTTGGCGGCGAGGCGAGTGAACCTGACCACGACGGGCCATGGTTCCGGTCACCATTGTCCGCAGTATGAGAATGGTGCCTGATATGGTGCTTCCATGATTTCGTATTGGCCGGCTGACGACTCCGTCGAGTGGCTGGATCCGATTGACTTCGTTGTGGCGGCAACGCTCGCAGAGTCATTCGTCGCTACCAGACAACACCCACAGATCCTGGAAGTCGGGGTGTGGAAAGGGGGATGGTCGCTCACCCTGGCGAAGAACGTTCCCGAGGTCATTCTCACCGGGATCGACCCCTACCCGGGGTTAGATGAGATTCGAGAGCGTCTGCTGCAGACTGTCGACGGCCTGGCGCTGAACGATCGCTTCGCGCTCCACGGATCGTGGGCCGAACTGAAAGCTTCATCTTCCATCGAGTACGACATCATCCACATCGACGGCGAGCATACCGAGGCTGGGGCCGAACTGGATCTCGCAGAGGCTGAGACCATGCTCGCCGAACACGGGGTGATCATCGTCGATGACATTGCTCATCCGTACTTCCCTGGCATCGCCTCGGCGACGTATCGGTTCTTGGAGAAGAGCGGTTTCGCGATGTTTGTCTACTCGCGAAACAAGGCGTACATCTGTCGCCTTGCCGACCACGCGCATTTATTTGAAACCATGCGAGTCCGGCTGGCGGCGACGCCTCTTGTCATCGAGCGGCATTTTGAGGAATTCGAGACCCCCCCGCCGCCATACTTTCAATCTCCCGCAGTTGTGGGTCAGCCACTGTTGCTCACCGTGTCCCCGGGCAACTGGGCGATCGCCAACGACATGGTGCACCAAAACTCGGCCGATCCGATGCCGGTCGTCGTCGAGGAACCCATCTCGGAGCCCGAGGCTCCGAAGAATGCCTCGGCACTCAGGACTTTCGCCAGAAACTGGTTGCCACCGAAGATTCACGCTGGAATAGCGGCCGCTATGGCCAGAGCTCGTGCATAGCTCGAACAAATCCCTACCCCCTTCGCGGTTCTCACAGGGTCGAAAGACGAACCGCCAAACCGAGGCTTCGGGCCACCGACTCGAATATGACCGACCATGACCAACGGCACGACCGGGTTCGGGTTCGCGGGTGACCATGCTCATCGGCGTGACTGAAGTACGCGAAACCGTCAGACCAGGTCTTGCTGGCCGTGTGCACGGCCAAGTAAAAACCCCCGAAATCTCAATGATTCCGGGGGTTTTCTCGTGAGCGATACTGGGATCGAACCAGCGACAGCGCGACTGTGAATTCATTGCGAATACGGCAATCTGCCCCGGTATCTATTGGTATCGCGGAAAGTCTGTTAAGGTCACTGTTGTACGCAAGTGGACAGCAATAGACACGAGATATTGCACGGTATTGCACGAAAGGACCCAGTGGCCTCGACAAAGCGCAAGGTAAGAGAGTCCTTCGGAGCGCTCCGCACACTGCCATCCGGTCGAATCCAAGCGTCCTACACCGGGCTCGATGGCAAGCGATACAACGCCCCCCACACCTTCGACAACAAGACGGACGCTCGAGGGTGGCTCTCCATCCAGCAGGCGAAGCTGCACACCGGCAAATGGTCTGCGATGGATGCAGCCCGCGAAGACCTCGCCAAGAAGTCCAAGAGCAACACGTTAGGCGAGTACGCCACTGAGTGGCTAGCAACTCGAGTGAATCGCCACGGCGAACACCTACTCCCCCGAACACGAACCGAGTACGAGCGGCTTATGCGCGGCCCTATCGCCCCA
>JANYGT010000182.1 GCA_025362355.1 Lacisediminihabitans sp.
CAGCGCGCCGGCCACTTCTGCCGTCGCGCTGCCGGTTCACAATAACTTGCCCTTCCGCGTTCTACGGATGCAGCGCCCGCATCGGAAGCCCTGCATTCTCGTTCGGCCCCGACTCGATCGGCCTCCGACTGGAATCGACCAGCGGTCGATGCCTGGGCGTTCCGTAGTCAACTGATAGAACCGAGACACAACCTGTGAGAATGAATTCAGGGCGCAGCAAGACCCTCATCGCGGGTGTCACTCTCCTCGTCCTGGGAGCCGCAGGCGGGTTCCTTGTCGTCCACCCGGCTTCCGCTGCCAGTCAGACCTCTCAGTCCCCATCGGACACGCCCCGGCCGGCGTCGGCCCTCGCCATCACGGGCACTATTGAGACGGTGCATATTCCGGCGACCGCATCCAATTTCACCGCCAGGGATGCCGAGGTATACCTTCCTCCGGCCGCCGTGGCCGTCGACGTTCCGGCACTCCCCTTCGTGCTGATGATGATGGGCCAACCCGGGAACCCGGACGCGTCCTACATCGCTTCAGTCCTCGACACGTTCGCCCTCACCCATGACGGTCAGGCGCCGATCGTTGTCGTTGCGGACCAACTCGGCGATCCGAGTGTCGATTCACTCTGCCTGGACACTCCGGCGCACGGGAATGTGCAGACCTACATTGAGCAGGATGTCGTCAACTGGGCGCGCGCGAACCTGCACATTGAAACTGATCGCGTCGATTGGACAATTGCGGGGTTCTCAAACGGTGGCCAATGCGCCATTTCCCTTGCTACCAAGTTCCCGGACGTCTGGGGAAACGTGATCAGCGCGTCCGGGACGACCTTCGCAGGCACGGAATCTGAGCCCACGGTTCTCGCCGACGTCTTCGGCGGAGACCAAGCCGCCTACGACGCGACAAAACCAGCGACCGTGATGTCGTCCACGCACTACCCCGATACCGAGGCCGTGTTCACCGTGGGGGCGGATGACTCCGTGATCGGTCCACCCCAGAAGGCGTTGAGTGCCGCGGCCTTGGATGCCGGCATGGTGACCAGATACTACGAAGTTCCCGGCGAAGGCCACAGCGTCGGAGCGCTCCTCGGAGGACTCACGAAAGCGTTCGACGTTCTCGCCCCACGCCTCGGATTTCAGGAACCATCACCGCAGCCATAGTCCCGCACGCCGCTATCCGGCCAGCCCTGATCAGTGGACACCCGAGAGGCGGATCCCATCACTCCGACCCGACGGAGCATCTCCGGCTCGGAGGGCACCTACCTATTGGGTCTTCCGACCGCTTCGTCGAGAGTTCAAATTTCGCAAGCGTTGGTACCCTACTGGGGTTGGCACTAAGCACTAGTCCCAAATCCTCGGGTGGGCAACGCGACAGAACCTTCTCGGATCATGCCGCTGGCATCACTGGTCCTCACCAAGCCCCGTCCGCAGACAACGACACTAATTCAAACGCTCCAAACTTCAACCGCTCGATCGCCCCCAGGCCTTGAAACAGTGGATGGGGCACTCCGGTATCGCGATTCTGCGTTTGCGAGACCCGTCAGAAACTCCTGGATGGTCTCCGGGACCCGTTCGATTTTGCGGTGCGTGTCCGGCCCTATTTGCTCGAGTTAGTGGCTTCCGGGGTCAGTTGAGGATGTTCACCGCGCGGGAAATGACCAGGGCGAGCAGAATGAAGCCGGTCAGTGCCTGGTACGCCATCAGCATTTTTGCTCGGTGCGTGAGTGGCATAACGTCCGTGGGGCTGAACGCCATCATGTTTGTCAACGAGATGTACGCGTAGTCCAAGTAGCTTGGCCGCCAGTCCTCGCCTCCTGGCGCCCCGTCATGTTGTGGGAAACGGAAGTCCACAGTCGCCGTCGCCCACTGGGCTGCGTCGCGACGCGCAACTGGACCTGACCGGTCCAGCTCCCAGTACACCAACGAGAATGCAATCACGTTCGTAACCCAGACCTGCAGCGCAGTGAGGAGGACATCCGGACCGTTCACTCCCCCATAGAGAAGCTGTCGGACTGTGAAGACAACGGTGACTTGATTGGCCAGGGTCAGCAATGACGCGAGCCCAATGGATAGCCACCGGGACCATGTGGTCTCTCGCGATAGTCGGCGTGGGTTGAGGATCGTCAGCGGGATCAGCAGAAGCAAACCCAACAATGGGACGACCCACCGTGGCAGAATCTGCACCTTCTCGGGGATGAGCAGATACAGAACCAGGCTCAGGATGATTGCGGCCAGGACCGGCCAGCGGTGCTCGTGCCTCACAATAGGCGTCGACGTTTCAGTCACAGTCGAGAGTGTAAGCGATCCCCAATCAGGTCGACGTCGTCACCGGTGAAACGACTCTTCGAAGCGCCGACCCCCCGTTTGCTGTACTGGCGCAGGTTTCCGTGCGATTAGGTGAGGAATGGTGTTGAACTCAGTTCCCTCATCGCAACCGCGATAATCGTTGCTATTGCCAGCACTATCGTTGCCACTGTCAAACCGCGACCAGGAGCACCTACCGGGATCAAACGGTAAGCCCGGACCGAGAGCGCGAGCCCCACTACCGTGGCGATGAAGGCGGCAAACGGGAACACAACTGCGAACATGATGCTGGCAAGCGTCAACCAGAACCCGGACTTACGGCCCGGAGTGTTCGTCCAATCCCCGGGCGGCCGTCTCAGGCCACGCAACTCGTTCTCGTCCGCATTGAAGTGTGCGTCGTTCAAATGATGCCCCTCACGTTTGTTCGGCGGCCAGTATCACACAATCCCCCCTGACCGAAGGAAAATCGACCAGGAAGCGGGCGACCCAACGAGAGCTACCAGCCTCCCTGTGCGCCATACCTGGCGAGCCGCGAGCACTTGGCAAACGACGCACGGTGCACCAGTCGTGGCGGCGTAATCGGTGCGGTTCGAGATGGGAGTTGCACGGTTCTCTCGGCGGTGGATCTAGTTGCCCTTCGTACAGGTTTGCTGATCAGCGGTCTGACCGGTCACGCTGGACGGGAGCACGGCATTGGCCCCAGCGGGAGCGGCCCCGGGGTTCGCCGTCGGCGTTGAAGCCGGAGTGGATGTGGAACTGGGTTTTGCGGTCGCGGCTGGCGTGGGAACAGGGGCCACCGGAGCGCTACTCGGGAGCACGGCCGCCCGGCCTGGGGCCCCAGAGAGCTGCAATGGTTTATCCGCGACCAAAGCCGTGTTCAAGACTGTGGCGGCACTGGACTGGGCGATCACCCGTCCTGGCTCGGCCGGGTCAGTGATGGTGGGGTACTGCACGAAGACCATGTTCGCCAGCCCTGTGTCCTTGATCGCGAGAGCGATCTGGACCAAGGTCGTCGGATTCGTCAGCGTATCCGAGAGAACCATGTTGCCCGTTGCCGCTTTGGCCAGGGAGAACAACGCGATCGGGTTTCCCAGGACGCCGCCACTTTGGACCTTCCGGGCCAGAGCGGCCATGAAGAGCTGCTGGTTACTAATCCGCCCCAGGTCACTGCCATCACCTTCACCGTGCCTGCTGCGCAGGAACGAGAGCGCGTCGTCGCCGACGAGGGTTTGCTGGCCCGCCGCCAAATGCAACGGAGGCGTCGTGTACAGATCGGTGACCGCCGAGGCCAGGCAGACGGTGACCCCGCCGACAGCGTTCGACATGGCAGTCACCCCGTCGAAGCTAATCTCCGCGGCGTAGGGAATCTGGACGCCGGTGAGCTTCTCGATCGTCAACACAACGCAGGACAGGCCACCGCGTGACAGGGTCGTATTCAGCATCACCCGGCTGGACGCCGACGCGGTCCCGCCATCGGCCTGCGGACACGCGGGAACGGCAAGCATCAGGTCCCGGGGGAAACTAATCACACTGACGCTCTGATGATTCTGCGCAATGTGCAGCAGCATGGTCACGTCGTTGTTACCCGCGCCAGAACTTCCCGCGAGCTCTGCGGCCGTCCCATAGGCCCCGCCCTGGCCGGTACGGGTGTCCGTGCCCGTCAATAGCAGGTTTACCCCGCCGGCGATCGCGCTCACGTCCGCGGCCGGGGCAGGAGCCGCCGTGTCGCCGGGCGTCTGATCAAGGTGGGCCAAATGAACACCGGGCTTGACGCTGCTGGCAACATCCCACGCGGCAATCGCCGCAACGGAGCTCCCACTAACCAGAAGCACCGCGAGGGTGATGCCCAAGGTCTTCGTGACCGTCCGCCACGGCCCCCGAGGCGCCAACCGTCCATGCCGGATCGGCTGACCGGCATTCCGGTCCCGCCCACGCAAGGGCCCAGCGTGCGTCACGGTAACCCTCTTCCGCCCGGTCGAACCCACCGAAACATTCACAAACAATTGATTCGACCGAACTGTATGCCAGCAGTGACCGGAGATTCCTGTGAAAGTGCTCCTCGACCAGCGCAATCTCACAGGAAGCCCGCCAAGCCAACGAAACGGGGGATGACGCTCGTCGCCGGACCAGGGTTAGCGTTGTTTGACGGCGTCTCCAACACGGGAGTTCACAAATTCCATCAATGACCGTCAGCCTGCATCTGCCCGACGATTTCCGAGCAGGCACAATCTGGGAGAGACATGCGACCCGACGCGACACGTGTGGGATGAACGAGCGGTTCGAGATTCCCTCAGTAGTGTCGTGGTGGCGCCCCAGCCCATTGCCGCGCACTCTGATCTGATCCCATACCCGGCAGGACACTCCCCGCATATGACCGTATGTGAAGTACCGAGCAATTGTGTTCAATCCACAATAGATTCCACCTCCGCGGCGTCCCCTGAGAAGGGGCTCGGTTCGTGATGAGTTCGCGCAACCCGACCGGTGCGCCACGTTCAAAGACCGACCACAGGGTTCCGTCAAATAGACCGTCACAGTCGACTCGCATTAGCGTGGGCCGTTTGATCCGCTCAGAATCCCCGAACTATTTTCTGCTCCTGGGAACGACGCTGTTCTTGGTTATCTTGGGCTTGATCATGGTCCTGTCTTCGTCATCAGTAGATTCCTTTGTTGCTCACGAGGGTTTCTTCGGCGTCGTGCTTCATCAAGGTGCCATCGCCCTGGTCGGCGTCCCATTGATGCTCGTGCTCAGCCGGATGCCGTTGAAGTTCTGGCAGCGTATCGCTTGGCCGACGCTCATCGCTACTTGCCTCGTTCAGTTGCTCGTCTTCACCCCGCTGGGTGTGACCGTGGCCGGAAACACCAACTGGCTGTCCATTGGCAGTTTCCAATTCCAGCCATCTGAAGCCATCAAAGTCGCCCTCGTCATTTGGCTGGGCATGCTTCTGGCACAGAAGAAAGATCACCTCGACGACTGGCGCCACGTCCTCGTGCCCGTCTTTGGCGTCGGCGGCACTGCCGTCATGCTCGTCATGATCCGCGGCGATCTGGGGACAACAGTAATCCTCGCCGGCATCCTCTTTGGCTCCCTCTTCTTCGCCGGCGTAAAACTACGCATGCTCGCCATCCCCTTGGGGATCGGCGCCCTGGGCGCCCTGGCTGCGGCCATGGCCAGCGGAAACCGGATGGCCCGGATACTGAGCTTCTTCGGCACCGGCTGCGACGGCTCAACCGGCACGATTTCCGCCGCATGCTGGCAACCCTTGCACGGCACGTGGGCTCTCGCGTCGGGCGGTATCTTCGGCGTCGGACTCGGGAACTCCAAAGCGAAATGGTCCTGGCTTCCAGCCGCGGACAACGACTACATCTTCGCGATCATCGGCGAGGAACTCGGTCTCATCGGCGCAGTCGTGGTGCTCGCCCTTTTCGTCCTGCTGGCCATCGCCTTCCTCCGCATCATGAACGCCACCACCAGCCCTCAAGCCAAAGTCAGTACTGCGGCCGTCATGGTCTGGATCATCGGTCAAGCACTCGTCAACATGGGCGTCGTCCTCGGATTCATCCCTGTCCTCGGCGTGCCACTCCCCCTCATTTCTGCTGGGGGCACCGCCCTCCTCACCACCCTCATAGCAATCGGAATCGTGCTCTCCTTTGCACACAGCGAGGCGTCGCCGACACGCACACCTCCACCCGGAATGCCGGACGCCGACCACCCGTAACTCGTCCCGCGCGCTCTCGTCGCAACACTGCGCGCAGATTGAAGTGGACACGGAACGGAATCGATTCTTGGTCCACCCACGGTGTCGACGCTGTGAAATCCTTCGCCGTTGTCGCCTCGATGAACCGTCCACCGAAACAGTGCCTCGCACCACCGGGTTTGCGCGTCGAGTCAACAGTTGTTTTGACGGGAACAACGCCTAGTCTCTCGAGCGTGGAGAATGCGGCTAACAGCAACGAATCAATCAACACGGACCACCAGAATCGGCTGGATCGATCTCGCGAAATGACCCGGAACGACTGGACGAGCGGGCCCGACAAACGGTGGAGTAGCCGGGTCTTGCACAATATCGGCACAGTGAGCGAACACGCCGCAGCGGGATTGGTTGCCGGAAGTGCGCTCGTCGTGTGGGTCGCGGTCGGGATAGCGGCGGGATTTCCTCCATGGTGGGAGAACGTCCTTTACATTGCGAGTTCATCTGTGACCGTCGTGATGGTCTTCGCAATCCAACACACGCAAGCACGACAACAAGCGGTCACCCAGCGCAAGCTCGACGAGTTGCTACGCGCCCAGCCAACTGCCGACGACCGACTCATCGCGTTGGAAGGTGCGTCGGACGACGAATTGGAGGCCCTCACCGACCTTAGTCAAGAGAACCGAAAACGAGCCCTCGGTACGGATGCCCCGCCACCGATTGTGGATCCACCGAGGTAGGGAATCGAAGGGGCCCGGGTACCGACCAGATCGGGACCTGCCCGGCCAGACCGTCCCAGTCTTTCTATTTCGTTCACGTTGAGGAACCCTTGACGTCATCATTGGCGGCGCACGTCGGGTCAGGTGACCGGAACCTCTAGCCTGTTCATATGATCACTTTGATTCAAGCGGCGATTCTG
>JANYGT010000218.1 GCA_025362355.1 Lacisediminihabitans sp.
CGCAAGGCCGGGGAACACGCCCAACCACCACGAGTCGAAGTTCTGGACCGCGTCCGAGACCATCGATCCCCATTCTGCTGTCGGCGGCTTGGCCCCAAGGCCAAGGAAGGACAGACCGGAGAGCAACAGGATCGCCGTGCCGATGTCGAGGCTTGCGAGCACGAGAATCGGGCCGACGATATTGGGAGTGATATCGCGCCAGAGGGAGCGCAGTGGCGAAAAGCCGAGAAGTTGACCCGAAACGACGTAATTCGACGATCGCAGGCTGAGCACAAGTCCTCTCGTGAGGCGAGCGTAAGACGGCCAGGACACGATCAGGGCTGCGAAGACGGCGTTGATGAGGGACGCGCCGAGTGCCGCTGCGATCACCATGGCGAGGATGACCGTCGGGAACGCCATCACCAGGTCGGTGACGCGCATAATCAGCTCGTCAACCCCGCGCCCGAAGTATCCAGCGATTGCCCCGAGGATCGATCCGATCAGCACAGACATGACAACGAGCAAGAGAGCGAGGGGGATTGTGACGCCGGCGCCGGAGATCAGACGGGAGAAGACATCGCGCCCGAGCGCATCCGTGCCCATCAGGGTGCCCTGGCCGGGCGCCTGCAAAATACGGAGTTTCTGCGCCAGCGGATCGTGGGGTTCGATTACCGGAGCGAGGACTGCAACAACAATCCAAGCCAGCGCAATGCCTGCACCGGTGACTCCGAGGGGTGCCATCCAGCGACCGAGTTGGAGATACGGCCGCCGCCATCGCCGCACAGCCTCGAGCGCATCCGTATCGATTGCCGGACGCATCATGCGAGCCTCACTCTCGGATCCAGCACTCCGTAGAGCAGGTCTACGGCGAGGTTCACGAGCAGGTACATGACACCGATGAGAAGGCCGACACCCATGATTCCCGGCAGATCGAGGTGGGATGCCGCCCGATACGCATAACTGCCGATCCCCGGCCAGGAGAATATCGCTTCCACCAGCACGGTGCCGCTGAGCAGACTGCCGAAGGCGAGTCCGACAACCGTAAGCACGGGGATACTGGCCCCCCGCAGCACATAGCTCCACACCACCGTGCCTGCGGGCAGTCCTTTCGCACGTGCAGCCCGCACATAGTCCTGATCGAGGATCTCGAGCACCGCCGTACGGACGAAGCGAGTCAGGAGCCCGACCGTGTAGAGGGTCAGGACGAGTACGGGGAGGAATAGGTGGGATAAGGCGTCGAGAAAGGTGTCCAGTTGACCTGCAAGCAGTGCGTCGATCGTGTAGAGGCCGGTGACCGTGGGCGGGGTGTTGAAGTCCGAGCTCAACCGACCGGACCCCGGGGCGATGTGCAGCTTGAAGTAGAAGACGTAATAGAGAACCAGAGCCAGCCAGAATGTCGGCACACTCAGGCCGGCAAGCGAGACCACCCGCAGCACGTGATCGGAAGCCTTACCGCGGCGATAGGCCGCGACCGTGCCGAGGACGACACCGATGATGATGCTCAGAACAATCGCGCCGATAGCGATCTCTAGAGTGGCGGGGAGTGCCGTGGTGAGGTCTGCGGTGACCTCGTTGTGGGTTGTCGTCGACATCCCTAGGTTGCCATGAAGAAGGTTGGCGAGGTAGGTGAAATACTGCACGACGAGTGGTTGATCGAGGCCGTACTGTGTACGGAAGTTCGCAACGATAGCGGGGTCTTCGGCTGCACGCTGACCGAGGGCCGCTGCCACCGGGTCGCCCGGGACGAGGTTGGTCAGGATGAAGGTCACGAGCGTCACGCCAATGACGAGCAGCAGCGATGTCCCGACGCGGCGGAGTGCGTAACTCAGAAAGGGATGACGGACCCGGCCCTCACGCGGCGCAGTGCGCTTGGATGAGGGCCGGGCGATCGGTGTGAAGACTGTCAAGCTGGTCCTACTTGCTGCCCAGGGAAGCGATATCGATCGTCCATACCGCGTTATACACCACGCCGGTGATGCTCGACTTCGCGGCAATGTTGTTGCCTGGCTGGATGAGCGGGATGAACGGGCCGGACTGGTTGAGTGCTTTCAACAGATCTTCGAACTGTGTCTGGCGCTCCGAGTTAGAACCGCCCACAGCAGCTGCATCCGCCAGCTTCGAGATGGCCGGGTTGGCTCCTGCAGCCCAGCCGGAGCGGAGCCCGACGACGTTGCCCGGCGTGAACACCAAGTAGTCGCTCGGGTCGGGGTAGTCCGGGCCCCAGTACCAGAGGCCGATTGCCTCGGTGCCGTTGCGGTAGGCATCGAGCTCTGTCGCGACCGGGGCTGGAGCGAGATCGATAGTGATACCTGTCGTCTTGAGCTGCGACTGGATCCGCTGCGCGATGGTGGGGAATTCGATGCCGTTGAGGGTCAGATCGCTGGGGAAGCTGAGCTTGACGGTTTCACCCTTGTAGCCGCTCTTTGCGAGGTCGGCCTTAGCTGCGGCCGCATCCATCTTGAGGGCATCCGCACTCTTCAACGCACCCAGGAACATGCTGGGGATCACGCCGGTCGCCTGGGATGTTCCCGTGCCGGCGATGGAGACAATGTCGGAGTAGTCGATCGACTCCTTGACTGCTTTAAGGAAGACCGGATTGCTGGTGATTTTCGAAATACTCGGGTTCTGGTTGACGAGCAAGAAGATCACATTGGCCGAGGGGTCGCTTGTCACCTTCACTGAGGAGCCGAGCCCCTGCGCCTGGGTTCCTGAGAGGTCGAGCGCGAGGTCTGCGCTGCCACCCTGCACATTGATCTTCTGTGTCGCGCCCTCGACGTTCTGAATTACTACACGGCTATAGACAGGCTTGTAGCCGTCGTATTTCAGGTTCGTTGTGAGAACTACTTTCGACGAGAGGTCAAGGGAGTTGAGCACATAGGGGCCAGAGCCCGCCGAGTGCGTGTTGAGGTATTTCTCCGCCTTGTCGCTCGCATCGATGGTGCCGCCGTTCGCCTTGACAACCTTGGAGTTCAGGATGCCGAGAGCAGGGTTCGCGAGGATCGATGGCAGCGCGGGTGTCGCAGTGTCCGTCGTGAGGACTACCGTCTTCGCATCCTTCTTGGTGACCGTGACGCCGGCAAGCAGAAACGAGGGGTTTCCCTTGAGACCGATGACGCGCTGGAGCGAGAAGACCACGTCATCCGCCGACATCACCGTGCCATCAGAGAAGGTGTGTGTTCCCTTGAGCGTCAGCGTGAACTTTTTGGAGTCTGCAGACGTCTCGAGAGTGGCGAGGCCCGGAACGACCTTTGAAACGTCACCACCCTTGAAGGTGAGGAGAGTTTCGTAGAGAGCTTTGTCAACCATCTCACCGGTGGGCTCGTACATGCGACCGGGATCGGCAGTCTTCAGGTCGAAGGCCTTGTTGATCGTCAGGGTCTTCGATGTGGGATTGGTGTTCGTGGTCTTGCCGGAGGAACATCCGGCAACGAGCAGGGCGAGTGCGACGGCTGCTGCACCGGCGGCGACTCTTATTTTCTTGGTGGATCGGAAAACCATCAGGGCCTCCAGTGGCTCGGCCTGTTCCCGGTGCTCAGACCGGAACAGGGTGGATCGCGGTGTCGAGGGACTCATCATCACGCCGTGCGACCGCCGAGCAGTAGTATCCCAGCTAGACGGTATGGACAGAGATTGACATATTCGGTGTTGTTTTTTCACGTTTCGCTCGAAAGATTAGACAAAAGCACGACAGAGATCTGGATGGAGTCCCAAGTGTTCAATACGGAACAAGACAATCGCGTGCTGTTTGGACAAAAGACAGCCGGGCTCGATGCCGTCAACCTGAAGATCCTGGAGATATTCCGAGAGGACGGCCGAATTTCGATGTCTGCACTGGCCGACCGGGTCAACATTTCACGGGCAAGCGTCTACAACCGAGTTGAGCAGATGACCAACGCAGGAATCATCACGGGCTTTTCGGCGATAGTCGACCCGGGTCACGTCGGCCTTAACGTGTGCGCCCTTGTCTTCGTGACGGTGCATCCGCAGAGCTGGCACCGGTTCCGGGAGGGAGTGATGGAGATGTCCGAGGTTGAGTACTGCTGCGTCACGACCGGCGAGCACGACGCCATGCTTCTCGTGCGATCACTCGACATTGGCGGCGTGCACGACTTCGTCACCGGAGTGGTCGCCCCGCGGCCAGAGGTGAAGTCGGTGGTCAGTGTGGTCGTGCTCGATGAGGTCGTGCGGAAGTCCTATTTATTGCCGACAGACATCCCAGCTCGCTCCCGCGACTCCACCCGACTTGGGATGACCCGGTTCACGAGCGCTGGCAACGGCAGAGATTCGCTGGGTCGGAGCTAGGCTTTAATGAGGTCAGACCTCCACGCAGATACTGACGTGGTCGGTTCCGTCGATCTGAAAGTGCTCAACAAGCCGCACTGCGCTACCAAGCAGAGGCTCGACGACGCTGCCGCCGGTCCCGGTAACTACGCCGCCACCGGCAACTAGGACATGCACGAAGGAAACTCGAAGGTCATTACCCACTCGGGTCCCGACGAAATGTCCGAACGCGACGGTGTCGCCGTCGTAGTCTCCCCAGACCACCCCGTCGCGCTCAAAGTAATGAAAGTGCGAGGGTGAAATGGCATCGACGACACTGTTGGTCGACGACTCCATAACGAATTTGCGGCCGTTCAGGCTCGACGCGACTGCGGCGGAATGTCCAGTGTTCACGGCTACGAGTATGCAGTGGATGCAAAGGTCATGCCAATCCCAGATAAAACGTCCGAGGCGTCGGAATTAATCTCGAGAATCCTGGACATCACTGATGCGAGTCCGGGGAAGTGGCGGCAATCTGTCTAACCAGGATTTGGCGCTACCGAAATTATCCGCATGCGCCGTTTTTGGCCGTCCAGTCACGCTCGTGACGACACTGATAATTTCTTGGATTGCTCGAACCGTTGGTTCGAATCTCGGGCCTCCATTGGTCTGCTGACGCCCGCGGACACGCGACCCGGACGCACGACCTACTTCCGTCCTAGATTCACGCGTGCGATCTTGAGGGCGCCAGCGGATACCCGTACTGGGGGTGAACGTGCCTGCCTGCGGTTGCGACCGTGGCGTCAGGGGAAAGCGAACTAACAGCCCCGTCAAGTCGCCAAATGACCAAGGTACAGCCGTGAACAAGGTCGTGTTGTGCATGTCGATGTCGATGGACGGCTTCATCGCCGCGGCGGACGACGGTCCGGGACACGGCGTCGGCTGCGAACCGTTGCATGCGTGGCTCACCGACAGCAACGACGGTGAATTCAAGCGGTCGTCGCAACACTTGCTTGCGCGAGTGATTTTAGCTCGGCGGGAAAGAGTTGGGCGGGGCTTTGCCATTTGTGTCGTTTTCGCGGCCGGTCGTTGAGCTTCGCGGAGATTAGCTGCAGGGCATCG
>JANYGT010000226.1 GCA_025362355.1 Lacisediminihabitans sp.
GATGCCGGTCGATCCGCAGGTCAGCGGGGTGACCTTCACCCCGTCGAGTGATGGTGTGCTCGACCACAACGGCACCTTCAGCTGGTTGAGCTGGCCGACCGGCGCATACCAGGGCGTGCAGTTCGCCTGCGGAAGCGGAAACGGCGACCCCTTCGTCGACGCGGACCTCTCGGTCGCCGGTGGCTCGTGCAGTGCCACCGTCAATGTGATCAGCAACCCGACCCTGACCATCCGGGTCATCGCCAACAACGACCAGACTTACGACATCAGCTACGACCGGAACGGCAATGGCACCCTTGTCCAGTAATCTTCCGACGTGTCGACCCGCACGCAACCGGTCGACGCTCTCCGGGCCGACAGAAGAGGTAGACGCATGACGATGACCCAGGAAGAGGCCGTCTGGTTCTCCGACATCTTCAACCGTCTCGTGGCGAATGTCGATCAGGTTCTGCTCGGGAAGACTTTCGTCGTCAAGCTCTCGTTCACCGCGCTGCTGAGCGAGGGTCATCTCCTCCTCGAGGACTTCCCCGGCACCGGGAAGACGTCTCTCGCACGGGCGATGGCACAGAGTGTCGAGGGGTCAGCCAGCCGCATCCAGTTCACACCGGATCTGCTGCCCGGAGACATCACCGGTGTCAGCATCTACGACCAGGGGGCCGGCGAGTTCGAGTTCCACCGCGGGCCGGTGTTCGCGAACATCGTGCTCGCCGACGAGATCAACCGGGCGAGCCCGAAGACGCAGGCCGCCCTTCTCGAGGTCATGGAGGAGGGACGGGTCACCGTCGACGGCATCTCCCACCCCGTCGGGGCGCCGTTCATGGTGATCGCCACCCAGAACCCGATCGAGCAGGCGGGCACCTACCGGCTCCCCGAGGCGCAGCTCGACCGGTTCATCATGAAGACCTCGATCGGCTATCCCGACCACGCCTCGACCGTGCGCATCCTCGAGGGGGCCGGAACGAAGGCGCACGACACGATCGTGCCGACGATCGCCACCGCAGACGTCATCGTCACGATGGGTGCCCTCGCACGCACCGTTCACGTCGACTCCTCGATCAACGACTACGTCTCGCGTCTGGTCGATGCCACCCGCGGTGCCCCTGAAGTGCGCCTCGGTGCGAGCGTTCGCGGGGCGCTCGCGCTGATCCGCACCTCGAAGACGCTCGCGGCGGCGAGCGGTCGCCACTACGTCATCCCGGATGACGTCAAAGCACTCGCCGAACCGGTGCTCGCCCACCGGCTCGTGCTCGATCCGGAGGCGGAGTTCGACGGGGTGACCCCGTCGAGTATCGTCAGCCAGCTGCTCATCGAGACCCCGCCCCCCAGCGACAGGCAAGCGGTGTGAGCAATCGGGAGGCGCAGAAGGGGCGCTACACGCCACGTTCCATCCCTCCGTCGCGCACGACGCCGTCGCCGCGGTCCGACCTCGGGAACACCATCTCGACCGAGGCTCTGAGCAATGCCCGCACCCGGATCGTCGGAAACCGCACCGGCGCGCTCGCCGACGCCATCGTCGGCGTCGTTCGTCTCTCGAGGGGGCTCAGGGCCACCGTCGGCGGCGTCTTCGCCAGGATCTCGTCGGTCGTCACCCCGCTCGGCTGGGTGATGCTCGCCGTGGTTCCGCTGGCGTTCGGATTCGGTTACGGCCTCGCCTGGATCGAGCTCGTCGCAGTGGCGTGGGCCGGATCGGTGCTGATCGTCATCGCGGCCGTCTACCTCGTCGGCCGGAGTGCCTTCGAGATCTCTCTCGCGGTTCCGCACACGCGGGTGGTGGTCGGGGAGCCGGCGACCGGAATCATCGTGGTGAGCAATCCGACACGGAGACGATTGCTCGGAGTCACGGCGGAGGTACCGGTAGGGCCTGGCCTCGCCGAAGTCGCACTTCCGAGCCTGACCAGGGGCGCCTCGTTCCGGCACGAGTTCGCGATTCCGACCGTTCGGCGGGGAGTGTTCAAGGTGGGTCCCGTTCGCACGGTCCGTGCCGACCCGATCGGACTCGTGCGGCGAGAACTCGTCTTCACCGACTCAGCGGAGCTCTACATCCATCCCCGCACCATCGGCATCCCGTCGACGAGCACCGGGTTCATCCGCGATCTCGAAGGTAATCCGACACGGGACCTCTCGAACAGCGACGTCTCATTCCACGCGCTTCGTGAGTACACGCCGGGGGATGAGCGACGCTACATCCACTGGAAGTCGACGGCGAAGACCGGCACGTACATGGTCCGTCAGTTCGAGGAGACCCGTCGGAGCCACCTCGTCATAGCCCTCAGCCTCTCGACGGCGAATTATGGGACGCAGGAGGAGTTCGAACTGGCGGTCAGCGTCGCGGGGAGCCTCGGTGCCCGTGCCATCCGCGATGCCCGCAACATCTCGGTCGTCGTGAGCGAACGGACACCGGAGTTCGCGAAGCACAAGGTGCTCGCCATCCGTCATCTCGACACGCTGACGCGCACGCGCCTCCTCGACGACCTCGCGCTCGTCGAGCATGCCGACTCGTCGATCGGGATATCGGAGGTCGCGCGCGTCACGGCCGACGAGGTCACGGGGATCTCGGTCGCGTTCCTCGTCTGCGGCTCCCTCGCGACGGCGGCCGAGCTTCGCGCGGCATCATCCAAGTTCCCGCTCGGCGTCGAAGTGGTGGCCGTCGTCTGCGATCCAGAGACGGTGCCGGGTCTCCGTCGCGTCGCCGGCCTCAGCGTTCTCACCATCGGCTACCTCGAAGACCTCCAGAAGTCGCTGGCGAGGGCGGCGGCCGCATGACGACCCTCACCGGCTCGAAGAGACGCAGCCCGCTCACCGTCGGTTTCGTCGCCACCAACACCGTGCTGCTCTGGATCGCCACCGCCATCGCGTCTTCGGCGCTCTGGTCGACCTATCGCAGTCCGCAACTCGTGATCCTGGTCATCGCAGCGACGCTCGCCGGCACGGCCATCGCGATCCTCTCGGCACGCTTCCGCTGGTCGAGCCTCGTCACGCTGCTGGTGACCCTCGCCGTCTACCTGCTGATCGGCGTGCCGCTCGCGATCCCCGACAGGGCGGTGTTCGGCGTTCTGCCCTCGACGCAGGGCATCACCGATCTCGTCGCCGGAACGGCCCTCAGCTGGAAGCAGCTGCTCACCATCACGCTGCCGGTCGGAAGCTACCAGGCACTCCTCGTTCCCGCCCTCGTGCTGGTGCTCGGATCGACGACCATCGCCCTCGTGACGGCGCTCCGGGCGCGATTCGGAGAGCTCGGCGCGATCGGGCCGACCGTGCTCTTCGTCGTCGCCATCCTCTTCGGCCCGGGCTTTTCGACGTTCCCTCTCCCGGCGGCACTCGGCCTTCTCGCCTCGACTCTGCTCTGGCTCATCTGGTGGCGCTGGTACCGACGACGCGAGTCGATCAGGGTGCTCGCATCCCGCGCCCTCGACGCACACGGCCGCCCACTGCAGACCGTCTCCGACAATGGATTCGTCGGGTTCCGAACACTCGTCAGTTCCGGGTTGATCATCGCCGTCGCGGCAGGCGCTGCGGTCGTCGCCACGACGGGACTTCCGCCGACCGGCCAGCGGGTCGTGTTGCGCACCGCGATCGAGCAGCCGTTCGACCCGCGGGATTACGCCAGCCCGCTGAGCGGCTTCCGGCACTACGAGCTTCCCGCGACGGCCGATCGCACCGTCCTCTCCGTCACCGGTCTGCCCCCGGCCGGTCGTATCCGCATCGCCACCCTCGACACCTATGACGGAATCGTCTATTCGGTCGGAAGCGACGCGGTGTCGAGTGACTCCGGATCGTTCACCCGCGTGCCATACACGTTCGACCAGACCGGGGTGAAGGGACAGCGGGTGAGCCTTCGGATCACCGTCGGAGATTACAGCGGCGTCTGGGTGCCGACCGTCGGGAAATTCGAGGACATCACCTTCGCGGGGGGTGACGGTGGCGCACTCCGCGACTCGTTCTACTACAACGACACGAGCGGAACCGCAGCGGTGCTCACCCCGCTGGCCTCCGGTGACACGTACACGCTCGACGCCATCGAGCCGGCCCAGCCGACGCCCGGCCAGATCGCCGGGCTCACCCCGGGCCCGGCGCTGGTGCCAAGAGTCGGCGTCGTCCCCGACCAGGTCTCCTCGTCGCTCGACCAATGGGTGCGTTCGACGACCGGTCCCGGTAAGCAACTCGCGGCGATGCTGTCGGCCTTCAGCAGAAACGGATACGTCAGCCACGGCGTCTCGGCATCCGAGCCCGCAAGCCGCTCCGGTCACGCGGCCGACCGCATCACGGAGTTGCTGACCGACCAGCGGATGATCGGCGACCAGGAGCAGTACGCGGTGGCCGCAGCGCTGATGGCTCGACAGCTCGGCTTTCCGGCGCGCGTCGTCTTCGGTTTCGCGCCGACCGACATCAGCGCCGGCGGTGTCACGCGCATCCGCGGGAGTGACGTCTCGGCCTGGATCGAGGTCGACTCCGCGCAGTACGGCTGGGTGACGATCGACCCGACGCCCGCCGTTCGCAAGATCCCCGAGGAACAGCCGCAGGAGCCCACCCGGATCGCGCGACCGCAATCTCCGGTACAGCCCCCCATCACCCCTCCGGACGCCGCGACGGCACCGGCCCCGCCGGACACCGTGCAAGACACCCCCGCTGTCGTGCCGGCCTGGCTTCTCGTGCTCTTCGCGGTGCTGAAGATCCTCGGGATCGTCGCGATCGTGCTGGCGATCGTGCTGGCACCGTTCATCGCCGTCGTCGTCGCAAAAGTACGGAGGCGTCGTCTCCGCCGCAGGGGCGCGACGCCCATCGACCGCATCAGCGGCGGGTGGGACGAATACGAGGACGCGATAGTCGACCGGGGCTTCGAACCACCGGCGGCTGCCACGCGGACGGAAGTCGCGTCCGCCATCGGGGGGATGCGGCCGCTCGTCCTCGCCTCGATCGCCGACCGTGCGGTCTTCTCGCCGGGGGAGCCGGACGCCGACGAGGCCGACAACGTCTGGCGATCGGTGCGGGAACTGGTCGCGACACTCGACGATGATCGCTCTCGCTGGCAGCGCATCCGCTCCGCCGTCTCGCTGCGTTCGCTCGGTGGTTATAGTGTCAGCAAGCTTTTCAAGCGCTAGGGGGCGCCGCGGGTGAGATGTACATATTGTGGAACACGCCTGCCGGACGGTGCGCTCTTCTGTGGCGAGTGCGGACGGTCGGTGACACCGGAACCGGTATCGGCCTCGGTGTCGGGGCCTCGGCGGGTGACCCCTCCGGACGCGGTGCCCCCGCGTGCGGCCGGGCCCGTCGAGGAGAGCGTCCTGCGCTGCGAGGAGTGCGGGGAGCGGCTCTCACCCGACGAGATCTTCTGCGGAGAGTGCGGTGCGGTTTCGCAGATCGCTGCCCGCCACTTCAGCCAGTCGCGCGACACGGTGGCGCTCGCGCGCATCGAGGCCGATTCGATGCCGGAGGTTCCGTCGATGCCGGATGCGGAGCCCGATCAGGAGATTTCGTCGGGTCCGGATGCGGAGTCGGTTCCGGAGGCGCAGCCCGATCAGCCACGGCAACGCCTGATGCCGGCCCCATTCCACGAGAGCGACGACCTGGAGGCGACGCGAATCTCACGCCCGAGACTCGGCGAGCGCTTCGTGCTGCAGTTCAGCACGGGCGAGTCGTCGACGGTGCACGGGAACGGCCTCATCGGCCGCAACCCGATCTCGGAACCCGGTGAGTATTTCGACCAGGTGGTGCGGGTCATCGATCCGAGTCGCTCCGTGTCGAAGACGCACCTCGAGTTCGGCCAGGAGGCCGGCACCTTCTGGGTGATGGATCGTTACTCGGGAAACGGCACCGTCGTGCGCGAACCGGAGTCCGACCCCATCCGATGCACTCCGGAGCGGCGCTATCGCGTCGCAAGGGGAACGCGGGTCGACATCGGTGAGCAGTTCTTCGTCGTCAGCTGACTACTCCTCCCGGAGGCTCTGCCCCTGCGCCCGGTGCGCTGTTTCCGGAGCGGAGCGTCCGCCGCGGTGACGATGATGCTGTGCTTAAACGATGATCGACAGTGCGAACAACTCCGAGCGGATGCCGCGACTCTCGCTTCCACGAGAAATGGAGTCTCCGCCGCGGCATCCGTTCCCCCTCCTCGCGAGTCTCGCGCCGGTCGTCGGGTCCCTCGTCATCTGGGCGATCACCTCGTCGCCTTTCGCTCTCGTCTTCGCGTTCCTCGGGCCGGTCATCGCGATCGCCAGCATGGCCGATGCACGGCTTCAGGGGCGGAAGGCCGCTCGGCGCGAGACGGTTCGATTCGAGGGTGACGTCGCGCGGCTCGGCGACAGCATCGGGCTGTGGCACGACCGGGAGCGCGCGCGCAGCAGCACCGCGACCCCCGGGGCCCTCGCGGTGCTCGCCCGCCCCGTGCGCGATCCCGAGCGGTGGCGCGCGAGTCTCGCAGACGAACTTCCCGTCACGATCGGGCTCGGAATGGTCGAGAGCGCCCTCCGTCTCGACGGTTCGAGCGAGCATGGGTCGCTCGTTGCGCTCGTCACGCGGGCGTCTGTGCTGAGCGACGCTCCGGTGGTCGTCGACGCACGGCTCGGCATCGGTGTCTGCGGCGACCTCGTGCTCGCTAGAGCGGTCGCCCGAGGCATCGTGCTGCAGCTAGCCGGTTCTCTCGCACCCGAGGCCGCGCGGTTCGCCGCCGATCCGGACTGGGCTGAGCTGCTCGAGCCCCTGCCCCACCGGGTCACGATCGAAGACCGACCGGCATCGACGGGAGCCTGCTCGTCCGTCACCGTCGGCGAACAGGGCGCGGCGACGGTCATCGCCGTCGCCGCGACGCAAGCCGGGCTGCCCGCGAGCTGCCGGGTGGTGGTCTCCCTCGGGCCGGGGCGACTCGCGCGGGTCGCCAGTCATCCGCTCGGCGCCGTGGCCGGGCACATCCACCCGCAGTTCGTCTCCGCCGACCAGGCCGCAGCCATCTCCGCGGTGCTCGCAGAGGCCGCGGAGGCTCGTCGCGGCATCGTCGGCGGGCTCCCGTCGTCGCTTGCCCTGTCGGGCCTTCGACAGTCGGTGGGGAGCGAAACACTTCCCGCCACCTTCCTCGCGGATGCCTCCGGTCCGGTGACCGTCGACCTGGTTCTCTCCGGACCACACGCGGTCATCGGCGGCATGACCGGTAGCGGCAAGAGCGAGCTGCTCGTCAGCTGGCTTCTGGCCATGGCCGCGCTCAATGCCCCGACAGCCGTCTGTTTCCTGCTCGTCGACTTCAAGGGAGGGGCGTCCTTCGCCCCGATCGCCGGCCTCCCGCACGTCGTCGGACTCGTGACCGACCTCGACGAGCGGTCGGCCCACCGGGCGCTGCAGAGCCTGTCTGCCGAGGTCCGCTTCCGGGAACGGGCGATCGCAGACGCCGGGGTGCGCTCGATCGGCGAACCAGGACTCGAACTGCCGCGGCTCGTCATCGTCGTCGACGAATTCGCCGCGCTGGTGGGCGGATTCCACGAGCTGCACGAACTGTTCGCAGACCTCGCCGCACGGGGTCGCTCCCTCGGAATCCATCTCATCCTCTGCACTCAGCGACCGGCCGGCGTCGTGCGCGATTCGGTGCTCGCCAATGTTCCGCTCCGGCTGTCGCTGCGCGTCAACAACCGGGCCGACAGCACCGCCGTCGTCGGATCGGATGCCGCGGCCGCACTCCCGGCGGCCCCGCCCGGCCGGGCGATCCTCGCCATCGACGGCGCGGATCCGCTTCCCGTCCAGGTGGCGCTCGCGGCGCCCGACGACGCGATGCGCATCATCGAACGCTTCCGCGGAGCACCGCTTCCGCGACGCCCCTGGCGCGACGACCTCCCGAACTCCCTCGAGCTGAGCGCGCTCGACCCGGTCGAGACGGGCTATCCATTCGGACTGGTCGACCTGCCGGCCGAGCAGCGGCAGGAGACCGCCGCCTGGCGACCGTCCACGGAGGGCAGCCTGTTCGTCATCGGGGCCGGTGGATCGGGAAAATCCACCATGGTGTCGACCATCCGGGCTGCGGCCGTCGACTCGGGAGCGGTGGCCGTCACACTCGTCCCAGCGCAGATCGAGCCGGCCTGGGACATCGTCGCGAACTCCGTCGACGAATTGAGACGGGGAACACTCGGGCCGACACTGTTGCTGATGGACGACATCGACGCTCTGCTCGCCCTCTTCGGCGATGAGCACCAGCAGCCGTTCGTCGATCTCGTGCTCGAGCTGCTCAGGTCGGGCGCCGCGGCCGGCGTGCACCTCGTGCTGGCGGCGCGACGCACCTCCGGACAGGTGCTTGCACTCTCGACGGCCTGCGACTCACGCCTGCTGCTGCGACTGCAGAGCCGCCAGGATCACCTCGTCGCTGGCGGGGACGCCGACCTGTTCGCCGCAGACGCGGTCGCCGGCCGCGGTGAGTGGCGTGGAGCCGCTGTGCAGGTGGCGCAGCGGTTCGCCGCGGCGACGGAGGCGGCCGTGAAGAGGGGCGCGGCCGAGACGCGGGGCGCGGCCGAGACGAGGGGCGCGGCCGGTGTCGCTGCGCAGTCCGGCATCGCTGACCAGGCCGCCGTCGCGATCTTCGACCCGGCAGCGTGGCCCGTCGTCGCCGCGATCTCGGGTCGCCCGTTCGAGCTCGCAGAACGCCTCGGGAGCGCGGCAGACGTGCAGAAGATCAGCGAGACGCAGCGGGAACTATCGATCGCAAGCCCCGGTCGATCGACCGTCATCGTCGGCGATATCGAGTCGTGGAACGCGGAGTGGCAGCGACTTTCGTCTCTCCGGGCCACGGCGCCGCTGCTGTTCGACCGCTGCACCGTCGCCGAGTTCCGTGCACTCAGCGGGCAGAGGCGACTGCCCCCGCCGATCGCGCCGCACTCGGGCTCGGCATTGCTTCTCCATCCCGGGGGAGCGCTGACACGCGTGAGGATCGTTACGCCAGAACCGACTCGAGCGAGCGGAGGTCGAGAGAGTGGGCCATCGCGACCGGAGCGCTGACCACTCCGCCGTCGTGGGTGTTCAGACCGAGCGCGAGGGACGCATCCGCCCGTAGTGCAGCCCTCCAGCCGTTGTTCGCGATCGCCCGAACGTAGGGCATCGTCGCATTGGTCAGGGCGTAGGTCGAGGTGTTCGGCACGGCGCCGGGCATGTTGGCGACGCAGTAGAAGAGCGAGCCGTGCACGGTGAACGTCGGATCGGCGTGGGTCGTCGCATGGGAGTCGGCGAAGCATCCGCCCTGGTCGACGGCGATGTCGACGAGCACGCTTCCGGGCTTCATCCGCGAGACGAGCTCATTGCTCACCAGCTTCGGTGCCTTGGCGCCCGGAACGAGCACGGAGCCGATGACCATGTCGGCCGAGACGCAGGCGCGATCGATCTCGAAGCCGTTCGAGGCGATGGTGCGCACCCGGCCGGCGTAGAGCTCGTCGAGTTCGCGAAGGCGCTGGATGTTGGTGTCGAGCACCGTGACATCCGCTCCGAGTCCGACGGCGATGGCGACGGCGCTGGTGCCGGCCACGCCGCCGCCGAGCACCACGATGGTGGCGGGATAGGTGCCGGGAACACCCGGAACGAGCAGCCCGGGGCCGCCGTTCGGCTTCAGCATCGCGTTCGCGCCGACGATCGGGGCAAGCCGACCGGCGACCTCGCTCATCGGGGCGAGAAGCGGAAGTGCGCGCGTCGGCAGCTGGACTGTCTCATACGCGATCGCTGTGACCCTCCTGGCCACGAGTTCGCTTGTCAGCTCCGGCTCCGCCGCGAGATGCAGATAGGCGAAGAGCAGCATCCCCTCGCGGAAGTAGCGGTACTCGCTCTCGACCGGTTCCTTCACTTTCAGCAGCAGATCGGCGGCCGCCCAAGTGGATGCGGCATCGGGGCAGATGGAGGCGCCCGCCGCCACATACTGCTCGTCGCTGATCGACGATCCGAGGCCGGCACCCGTCTCTACCAGCACCTCGTGCCCGTGCGCGACGAGGTCGTGCACCCCCGCCGGCGTGATGGCCACGCGGAATTCGTTGTTCTTGATCTCGGCGGGAATGGCGACTCTCATGGTGCTTCAGCGTACCGGGAGCCACGCACGAATCCGCAGCTTTTCGAGGCACTTTGATACTGATTTCGTGAACTTTATGTTTCCGAATGGTCGATTTGCCCCTTATGGGGCGCGCAGGAGCACTCCGCTGTGCCAGTATCGGACCGAACGGACGCTCTGCGCCCGGTGCCGATTGCCAGCCGTGAAGGAGCCGCTCGCCATGACGAGACCACTGCCACAGGATCCGATGATCCAGCGCCTCATCCAGCATGCCTCGAATGCGAGCGTGTCGCGCCGAACCATGATGCAGACGGCCGGTGTCGCGGCCGCGACGCTGGCGCTCGCCGCCTGCAGCACCGCCGCGGGCTCGAAGCCGACGGCTGCGACCGACGTCTCCTCGACGACGAAGACACTCAACTGGGCGAACTGGTCGTATTACCTCGACCTCAAGGGCAAGACCTACCCGACGCTCGTCGCCTTCGAGAAGCAGACGGGGATCACGGTCAACTACGCCGTCGCCGTCGACGACAACAACACGTACTACGCGAAGGTCAAAGACCAGCTCGCCCTCGGCCAGGACATCGGAGCCGATACGGTCTGCCTGACCGACTGGATGGTCAGCCGGCTGATCGGACTCGGCTACACGCAGAAGCTCGACCACTCGAAGATCCCGAACATCTCGAATCTCAGCGCGAGCCTGCAGAAGCCCGACTTCGATCCGGGGCGCGACTACTCGCTGCCCTGGCAGAGCGGGTTCGCCGGCCTCTGCTGGAACAAGGAGAAACTACCGAACGGGCTGAAGAACGTGTCGGATCTCTGGGACCCGGCCCTCAAGGGCAAGGTCGGCGTGCTCTCCGAGATGCGCGACACCATCGGGCTCATCATGATGGAGCAGGGGGTGGATGTCGCGTCGAAGAACTGGGGCGACGCCCAGTTCTCGAAGGCCATCGATGAGTTCCGCACCCAGGTCAAGAGCGGCCAGATCCGCAACATCAAGGGCAACTCCTACGCCGATGACCTGAAGAGCGGCGACACCATCGCCGCGATCGTCTGGTCGGGTGACGTCACGTCGATCAACGGCGAGGTCGGTGGCGACAAGTTCGGCTTCGCTCTGCCGGAGACGGGCGGAACGCTCTGGAGCGACAACTACATCGTGCCGATCGGGTCGAGCAAGAAGGCGAACGCCGAGAAGCTGATGAACTACTACTACGAGCCGGAGGTCGCCGCGACCGTCGCCGCGTTCGTGAACTACATCACCCCGGTCACCGGCGCAAAGGAGGCGATGGCGAAGATCGATCCGTCCCTGGTCGACAACCAGCTGATCTTCCCCGACGCCGCGACGCTCGCGAAGGCCAAGATCTTCCGCACGCTGACGAACGCCGAGCAGAGCAAGTACACGGTCGAATTCGAGTCGGTCGGTCTCGGCGCCTGATGGCCGGCGCAGACCTCGAACTCGTCGGGATCACCAAGCGATTCCCCGGATTCACCGCGATCGAGAATCTGGATCTGGTGATCCCGGCCGGGTCGTTCTTCGCCCTCCTCGGACCATCCGGCTGCGGCAAGACCACGACTCTGCGTCTCGTCGCTGGTCTCGAAGACCCGACGGCCGGCCGCATCCTCATCGGCGGGAAGGATGTCACCCAGACGAAGCCGTTCCAGCGTCCGGTGAACACGGTGTTCCAGAGCTACGCGCTCTTTCCGCATATGACGGTGCTCGAGAACGTCGCGTTCGGGCTTCGTCGGCGCCGGGTCTCCGATCCGATCGCGAAGGCGCACGATGCGCTCCGACTCGTCGAGCTCGATCATCTGGCCGCGCGAAGGCCGCAGCAGCTCTCCGGTGGTCAGCAGCAGCGCGTGGCGCTCGCGCGTGCCGTGGTCAACGAGCCTGCGCTCCTCCTGCTCGATGAACCGCTCGGCGCGCTCGATCTGAAACTTCGACGGCAGATGCAGCTCGAGTTGAAGACCATCCAGACCGAGGTGGGTCTCACCTTCGTGCATGTCACCCACGACCAGGAGGAGGCGATGACGATGGCCGACACGGTCGCCGTCATGAACAGGGGCCGCATCGAGCAGCTCGGCGCCCCGGAGGAGCTCTACGAGCTGCCGAAGACCGCTTTCGTCGCAAATTTCCTCGGGCAGTCGAATCTCTTCACCGGCGAGGTCATCGAGTCGGCGGGAGATACCATCGCCGTGGATGTCGCCGGCTCCCGCATCGTCGTCCCCAAGAGTCGCGCG
Source organism: Lacisediminihabitans sp. (assembly GCA_025362355.1). GTDB lineage: Bacteria > Actinomycetota > Actinomycetes > Actinomycetales > Microbacteriaceae > Lacisediminihabitans. The sequence goes on from JANYGT010000226.1 coordinate 12,230, forward strand.
GCCCGCCACTCCGGAACCGTCACGGTCGGCGTCCGGCCAGAGAAGCTGTCGCTGCTCACCACCCGGCCGGCGTCGACGGCAGCACAGAACGTGATCGGCGCCGGGCGCGTCATCGATGTCTCGTTCAGCGGCGTCAGCACGCAGTACATCGTCGAGATCCCGGCGCTCGGCTCGATGATCGTCTTCGCGCAGAACATGGTCTTCGGTCCGGTCGTCGATCGCGGAGCGGAGGTCTGGCTGTCCTGGACGGTGGATCACGGATTCGGGCTCGAAGATCTTCCGGATGCGACAGCGGAGCAGTCGCCCGACGACCTGCAGCCGCTCCATGCGACGCATACCGGCAGCGCGGCGGCCGGCTCGACGAAGATCAGCGCCTGACGATGGCGATCACCGCCTTCACCGGAGTCGCGACGTCGACCGATGCCTCTCCGCGTCGGAAGAAGAGCTGGGTCGCCCTGGTGCTGCTCCTCCCCGGTCTCCTCTACCTCGTGCTGTTCTTCATCGTGCCGCTCGTCTCGCTCGTGATCACCTCGCTGCAGGTGCCGTCGCCGACGGCGTTCGGGCAGTACGACACGGCCTTCAACTGGCAGACCTACGGCGTGGTGATCTCGACCTACGGCACCCAGATCCTTCGGTCGTTCCTCTACGCACTCCTCGCCACGATCTTCGCGCTGCTGTTCAGCTATCCGCTCGCCTATTTCATCGGGGTGAAGGTTCGCCGCTATCCGATCCTGCAGGGGCTCATGCTCGTGCTCGTCATCGCTCCGTTCTTCATCAGCTTCCTGCTCCGTACCCTCGCCTGGAAGGCGATCCTGTCGGATGACGGTGTCGTCGTAGGTGGCCTGAAGGCGCTGTCTCTGATGGGCTCGCAGGATCACCTGACCGGCACTCCCGTCGCCGTGGTCTTCGGGCTCACCTACAACTTCATCCCGTTCATGTGCCTCCCGCTCTACACGACGCTGGAGCGGCTGGATGTGCGCTACCTCGAGGCGAGCAACGACCTCTACGCCGGCACCTTCGAGACCTTCCGGAAGGTCATACTGCCACTGTCACTTCCCGGAATCGTCTCCGGAACGCTGCTCACCTTCATCCCCGCGACCGGCGACTACGTCAACGCCTCGAGCGAGTTCCTCGGGGGAGCGTCGTCGACGATGGTCGGCAACGTCATCCAGTCGAACTTCCTCGTGCAGCTGAACTATCCGGTGGCGGCCGCGCTCTCGATCATCCTGATGGCGATCATCCTCGTGATCGTCAGCCTCTACGTCAAACGCAGCGGAACGGATGATCTCGTATGAAGCCGCGTTTCGGATTCGGCCGCTGGCTGCTGCCCTTCTACAGCCTGCTCGCGCTCGTCTTCCTGCTCATCCCGATCGTCTACACGATCGTGTTCTCGTTCAACAACTCGCTCAAGACGAACATCGCGTGGCGCGGATTCACCCTCGACAACTGGCTGCACGTCTGTGACGAGCCGGGGGTCTGCGACGCCTTCGGCAACAGCATCCTCATCGGCGTCGTCGCGACGGTCGTTGCGACGACGCTCGGCACCATGATCGCGATCGCCCTGGTTCGCTACCGTTTCCGCTTCCGGGCGGCGACGAACCTGCTGATCTTCCTCCCGCTCGCAACGCCGGAGGTCGTGCTCGGCGCCGGTCTCGCTGCCCAGTTCCTCACGGCCGGCGTTCCGAAGGGCATCACGACCGTCATCATCGCCCACATCATGTTCTGCGTCAGTTTCGTCGTGGTGACCGTGAAGGCGAGGGTCTCGAGCCTCGATCCGGCGCTCGAGGAGGCCGGGCGTGATCTGTACGGATCACCGTCCCAGGTGTTCCTGCGCGTGACCTTCCCGCTGCTGCTGCCGGGCATCCTCGCCGCCGCTCTCCTCGCGTTCTCGCTCAGCTTCGACGATTTCATCATCACCTACTTCAACTCGGGATCGATCCAGACCTTCCCGACCTACATCTACACCGCCGCGACGAGGGGCATCCCCCCGCAGGCGAATGTGATCGCCTCTGCGGTGTTCCTGCTTGCGATCATCATCGTCGTCTCGACCCAGGTCTCCGGGGAGCTTCGGCGCAAACGACTTGCCAGGATGACGGTCGGATCATGAGCACCGAGGACACCGACGTCGTGTACGCCGATCGAGAGCGTCTCGCCGAGGCGATGGCGATCGAGCTCGAGACCTTCCGGGTCGCCCGGCCACTGTCGAGGCGGCAGTTCGTTACGGCATCCGAGTTCCTTCCCGACGGTGTGCCGATGCTCTGGATGGCGAAGTGGCCGGGGCCCTGGCCGGTTTACGTCGAGAGCGCTGCGGGCGCGCATTTCCGCGATGTCGACGGCATCGACCACGTCGACCTGTGCCTCGGCGATACGGGAGCGATGTGCGGACACGCACCGCCTGCCTCGGTTTCGGCGATCGCCGCCCAGCTGGCGCGAGGCTCGACGTTCATGCTCCCGACGGAGGATGCCGCAGCCGCCGCCGGAATCCTCGCCGAGCGATTCTCCCTGCCGAGCTGGCAGTTCAGCCTCTCGGCGACGGATGCCAACCGCAGCCTCATCCGCTTCGCGCGCCAGGTCACCGGCCGCCGCAAGATCGTCGTGAACGACTACTGCTACCACGGCACCGTCGACGAGGCCTACGCGACGCTCTCGCCCTCCGGCGAGGTCGTCGAGAGGCGTGGGACCATCGGGGCACCGGTGCCACCGTCCGAGACGACGGCGGTCGTTCCGTTCAACGACGTCGCGGCCCTCGAGGCGGCGCTCGCTGGCGGCGAGATCGCCGCTGTGCTGATGGAGCCGGCCCTGACGAACATCGGCATCGTGTTGCCGGCCGCCGGCTATCTCGAAGCCGTGCGTGCGCTCTGCACCGAATACGGGGCGATCCTCATCATCGACGAGACGCACACGCTCTGCGCCGGCCCCGGCGGAATGACGTTGCGCGACGGCCTCCAGCCCGATGCCGTCGTCGTCGGCAAGAGCATCGGCGGCGGCATCCCGGCGGCTGCCTACGGCATGACGGCCTCGTTCGCCGCGCTCGTTCGGGCGAGCCTCGACCTCGAAGACATCGATGTCGGGGGTGTGGGCGGAACCCTCGCCGGCAACGCGCTCTCGCTCGCCGGCATCCGCGCGACGCTGGCGGAGGTGCTGACAGCGGATGCCTTCCCCGCGATGTTCGATCGGGCCACGGAGTGGACGGTCGGCGTGCAGGCTGCGATCGACGAGTTCTCCGTTCCGTGGCAGGTGACGCAGCTCGGGGCGCGTTCGGAATACAGTTTCCGATCGACGCCGCCCACCGATGGGGCCGAGGCCGCGGCGGCGGACGACTTCGAGCTTCAGCAGTTTCTGCACCTGCACGCACTGAACCGCGGGATACAGCTCACGCCGTTCCACAACATGGCGCTGATGTGCCCGGCGACGACGCCGGCCGACGTCGAGCGGCACACGGTCGCGTTCCGCGAGGCGGTCGTGGCGCTCTACGCCTGACACAAGCGCTGGGCCTGACTGGTGCGTTGGGCATGACGGGCCCGAAGCCATTCCGGTCCGTCAACATCAGAAATTGGCATCCTGAAGCCCTCAACATCAGATATTGGCCCTATCCGGGAGCTCACTGATGTTGAACGCACGCGACACGCGACACATGGCGCCCGGCGACGACGCCGGCCGACGTCGAGCGGCACACGGTCGCGTTCCGCGAGGCGGTCGTGGCGCTCTACGCCTGACCCGTCGTGTCGCGCACCAGTGCGGAGGCCCGCAGCTCGCCGACCGGGATGCCGCCACCGAGCACGCGCTCGGTCGTCAGCCGGGCGACCCTGGCGGCCTCGTCGCCCGGGACGGCCCCGACCGACGCGAGCAGCACGAGACCGATCAGGGTCGTCGCACGGGAGCTGCCGTCGACCGACTTGAGCGCGACGGCGGTGCCATCCCGTGCCCCCATCACGATCACACCCTCGGCGCCGCCCTTGCAGATCAGCCCGAGTTGCTCGCTGACGACGGTGTTCGGCCGCCCGGGGCCGTCGATCGCCCACGGGTTCTCGAGCACGGCCTCACGCAGCAGGATGGCGGAGGCATCCGGGCCGCCCGACACGCGCCCGACAGCCGTCGCGAGCCCCCGCAGCGTCGTCGCGAAGACGGGAGCGCCGCATCCGTCGACGCCGACATGACCGACCGGCTGGCCGGTGAACTCCTCGACCGTCGAGCGGATGCGGTGCTGCAGTGGATGCTCGGGGTCGAGATAGGTCTCGATCGGCCAGCCGTTCGTCACGCAGGCGAGCAGGAACGCGGCATGCTTTCCCGAGCAATTCATGGTGACGCGGAGGGGCTCGGTCGCGGCCGACCGCGACGCGCCGTCGAGGGGCCAGTCGAGCGGGCACTGCAGCGCGTCCTCGCCGAGACCGGCCGCCGAGAGCAGCTCGCGCACGACGGCGACGTGGCGCGGGGTTCCGGCGTGGCTCGCCGTCGCGAGGACGAGCTGAACGCCGGCGAGTGCGACCCCGGCGCGCAGAACGGCGATCGCCTGGAACAGCTTCAGCGACGACCGGCCGTAGACGAGAGCGTCGCCGTCACCGAGCATCCGAAGAACGTCGCCATCCGGTCCGACGACGACCGCGGCACCCAGATGACGCGACTCCTCCAGCCCGGAACGCTCGAGCACCGCCAGCTCGACGAGCCCACCGGCGGTCAGAGCATGCGTCACAGCGACGCGAAGCCCGCCTCGAGCACGCCGATCGCATCGATCAGTTGATCGTCGCTGATCGCGAGGCTCGGAAGGAAGCGGATGACGTTGCCGAACGTTCCGGCGCTCAGCAGAAGCACCCCGTGCTGCGCGGCGAACGCGGTGAGGGACGCGACGGCAGCCGGGTTCGGTTCTTTCGTTCCCGCCACGACGAGCTCGATCGCGAGCATCGCGCCGATGCCGCGCACGTCGCCGATCACCGGATACCGCGACTGCAGCGAGAGCAGGGCCGGCATCAGGACGGTCTCGATCCGGCCCGCGTCGGCGAGCAGGCCGCGACGTTCGATCGACTCGAATACCGAGACGGCGGCGGCGACCGGGTTGCCGGCGAAGGTGCCGCCGAGTCCGCCGGGGTGAGCCGCGTCCATGATCTCGGCTCGCCCGGTCACGCCGGCGATCGGCAGGCCACCGGCGATCCCCTTCGCGCTCAGCACCATGTCGGGGACGACCCCGAAGTGCTCGACCGCGAAGTAGGCGCCGGTGCGCGCCATCCCGCTCTGGATCTCGTCGGCGACGAACACGACCCCGTTCGCCGTGCACCACTCCTGCAGCGCGGGCAGAAACCCGTCGGCCGGCACGACGAAACCGCCCTCGCCCTGGATCGGCTCGACGACGAGGCAGGCCAGATCGGCTGCCCCCACGTACTTCTCGAGGTAGGTGATCGTGCGGGTCGCGGCATCCGCCCCGCTGAGTCCATCGTGGAACGGATAGGAACCCGGCGCGTGGAATACCGAACCGGCGAACGGTCCGAAGCCGGCCTTGTAGGGCATCGCCTTGAACGTCATGGCCATGGTGAGGTTGGTGCGACCGTGATAGGCGTGCTCGAGCACGGCGACACCGGTGCGGCCGGTGTACTTGCGGGCGATCTTGACCGCGTTCTCCACCGCTTCGGCCCCGGAGTTCAGCAGCACCGTCTTCTTCGCGAAGTCGCCCGGCGTGTGCTCGGCGAGCAGTTCCGCGACCCGCACGTAGCCCTCGTAGGGCGTGATCGTGAACATGGCGTGGGTGAGCTCTGCGAGCTGGGCGGATGTCGCGGCGACGACGGCGTCGTCGGTGTGTCCGATCGTCATCACCCCGATCCCGGAGCCGAGGTCGATGAACTGGTTGCCATCGACGTCGATGACGATCGCGCCGTGTGCACGCTCGATGTAGACGGGCAGCGCCGATGCGACACCGCTCGGGACGACCCTCAGGCGTCGCTCATGGATCGCCTGCGATTTGGGCCCCGGAATCGCGGTCACGACCCGGCGGTCGGTGGGGAAGACAGTGGGGGCCAAGGTGTCAGTCATGATGATTCGAGCCTAGCTTTCTGCGCGCTTTTCCGCGCGCTCCAGCCCGCGCCCTGTAGCCTGTCGAACCGTGAAACTCGAACACCATTTCGCTGTCGGCCTCGACTGGACCGGCAACCGGGGCACGGGCACGAGCGGCTATCGGGAGTACGGGCGCGATCACGTGCTGCGTGCCGAGGGAAAGCACGACATCGCCGGCTCGAGCGACCGGGCGTTCTTCGGCGACACCGATCGCTGGAACCCGGAGGAACTGCTCATCGGCGCCCTCGCACAGTGCCACCTTCTGAGCTACCTCCACGTCGCCGCGAGCAACGGGATTGTCGTCGTCGGCTACACCGATGCCGCGACCGGCGTCATGGAGCAGACGGCGGATGGCGGCGGCCACTTCACCTCGGTGACGCTGCGGCCGGTCGTGACCATCGCATCCGGTGATCCGGTTCTCGCCCTCGAGCTCCATCGCGAGGCGAGCACCAAGTGCTTCATCGCGAGCTCGGTCAACTTCCCGGTGGGCCACGAGCCCGAGATCCGCGTCGTCGACTAGAAACGCTTCACCAGCCGCAGCGCTCACCAACCGCAGTAGCGCCCGACCCAGTCGAGCAACTCGTTCTTGACGGCGGGCGAGACGGCGAGGCCGAACAGGGCGTTGCGATAGGTTCCCGCATCCACCCTGATCGGCACGACGGTGCCGACCTTGTCTTCTGCCACGACGTGCTGCTCGCACCTGGTCGGCGTGTAGTCGAGTTCGATCGTCTGGGGCGCGGATGCCGCGGTGAAGGTCGTATCGAAGGTGCGCAGCTGCCCCTCCCGCTGGGCCAGCAGCGTCGTGTCCTCCGTCGAGCGGAGGGTGACGCTTCCGGGCGCCCCGGTCGGCGTGACGGTCAGATCGAGAAGTGCGATCTGTTTTCCGCCGACAAGCTCGAACCTCAGGGCCGACGCAGCCCGGATCGTCGCGACCCGCTCGAACTGCTGTCGGCTGCAGTCCGACGCGTGAACGGTCGCGAGCGAGTGGAACGGCACATCCGGCGTCACGGTCGTCCGGCCCTTCGTCCCATCTTTCGCGGTGTAGTCGATGACGACGCGCGGAACGGCGCTGTTCACCGAGCAGGCAGCCGCCGAGAGCACGACCGGGAAGTCCGTCGTGGCGTGGCCGAGCACCTGGGACGGCGCGGACTTCGACGACATCGCGGTCTGGAACCAGGCGGATTCGAAGCGCGCGGAGGTGACCTCGATGTCGGTACCGCTCCGATTGTCCACCTCGATCTGCGCCTGGCGTGGGGCGTAATCGGAGCGGTACTGGAACACCGAGACCGTGAGTCTCACCGCCGTCGGGGGAGTGGATGCCGCGCAGCCTCCGAGAGCGCTGCACGCGGCGACGGCGGCCACGGCGAGCAGCGCGCGCGACCGCCGGAATGCCACCATCGTCCGAGCGTAAGACACCGGGTCGCCCGCGCGCTGGCCCTCGCGTAGGCTTGTCACGCGTCCTGCGGTGCCATTCCGCAGTCAGGTTTCCCATAGGTCCATCGGAAACACTGGTCCGATTGCCCCGAGCCTCCCAGCCGAGCCTCGCAACTCAGCCCCCCAAGACAGCCCCCCAGAAAGTAGTCCTGTGCGTAAACTCCTCAGCGCGATCGCCCTCACCGGGATTCTCGTGGTCTCTCTTGCCGCCTGCAGCTCGACCGGAACGAACAGCTCCTCGAATGGCTGCACCCCGACGGCCTCCGGCGCGAACTCCGACAAGGTGAAGGTGACCGGCAAATTCGGCGCCGAGCCGAAGGTGACCTTCAGCAAAGGACTCACGACGAAGTCGACCGAGCGCTCCGTGGTCACGGCCGGGTCCGGAAAGACCGTCGCAGCGGCGAACAGCAACGTCACACTGAACTACGCGGTCTACAACGGCACGACGGGCAAGAAGATCGATGCGACCGGGTACACGAAGGGCAAAGACATCCCCTATGCGGTCAACAAGGACTCGATCGTCGGGCTGTACAAGGCGGTGCTCTGCTCGACCGCCGGAACACGCGTCGCGACGATCATCCCCCCGGCTGACGCCTTCGGCACGGCCGGCAATTCGAGCCTCGGCATCGGCGCGAAGGATTCGGTCATCTTCGTGATCGACGTCGACTCGGTGAAAGCTCCGGTGAAGGCGCTCGCGAAGGCGAACGGCACCCCGCAGGCCGCCCCGGCCGGATTCCCGACGGTCGTGCTCGCGGCGAGCGGTGCTCCCACCATCACCATGCCGACCACGGCCCCGCCGACTGCGACGCAGGTCGCCGTGCTGAAGAAGGGCTCTGGCAAGGTCGTCAAGGCCGGTGACAGCGTGACAATGAACTACACCGGCGCGATCTACGCGACCGGCAAGGTGTTCGATTCATCCTGGACCCGCGGCCAGACGTTCACGACGGTCACCTCCGGCGTCATCCCCGGATTCACGAAAGCGCTCGTCGGCCAGGCGGTCGGCTCCCAGGTGATCGTGGTGATCCCGCCGGTCGACGGCTATGGCGCAAGCGGAACGTCGGACGGCTCGATCAAGGGAACCGACACCATCGTCTTCGTCATCGACATCCTCGCGACCAGCTGAGTCCGGCCCAGCAGGCTAGCGTAGGCACCATGCGCCGCGTCATCATCCTCGGGTCGACCGGATCGATCGGCGTGCAGGCACTGGATGTCATCGCCGCCAACCGGGACACCTTCCAGGTGGTGGGGCTGGCGGCCGGCACCAATCGCGATCTCGTCGAGCGCCAGGCGCGCGAGTTCGGCGTCGATCACGTCGCGCTCGGGGCCGACGAGGCCGATCAGCTGGTGCGTACCGTCGGGGCGGATGTCGTGCTCAACGGCATCACCGGCTCGGTCGGCCTCGGCTGCACTCTCGCAACCCTCGAGACGGGCACAACGCTCGCCCTCGCCAACAAGGAGAGCCTCATCGTCGGGGGAGACCTCGTCACGGCGCTCGCGAAACCGGGCCAGATCGTGCCCGTCGACTCGGAGCACTCGGCGATCGCGCAGGCCCTCCGGTCGGGAACGGCGAGCGAGGTGCGGAGACTGGTGCTGACGGCATCCGGTGGTCCGTTCCGCGGGCGCAGCCGGGAGTCGCTGCGCGATGTCACGCCGGCCGAGGCCCTCGCGCATCCGACCTGGGACATGGGGCTCGTGGTCACCACCAACTCGTCCACCCTCGTCAACAAGGGGCTCGAGGTGATCGAGGCGCACCTGCTCTTCGCTGTGCCATACGAGCGGATCGACGTGACCGTTCATCCACAGTCCATCGTGCATTCCATGGTCGAGTTCGTCGACGGCTCGACCATCGCCCAGTGTTCGCCGCCCGACATGCGGCTTCCCATCTCGCTCGGGCTCGACTGGCCGAACCGGGTCGCCGGGGTCGGCGTTCCGCTCGATTGGACGATGGCCAGCCAGTGGACCTTCGAACCCCTCGACACAGAGGCGTTCCCCGCCGTCGACTTCGCGAAGAGAGTCGGCATCGCGGGAGGAACGTTTCCAGCCGTCTTCAATGCGGCCAATGAGCAGGCCGTCGCCGCGTTCCACGGCGGCAGCATCGGCTACCTCGACATCCTCGACGTCATCGAGCGTGTCGTCGACCTTCACGAGCCGTTCGGCGGAGACCTGTCCCTCGAGTCGGTGCTCGACGCGGAGAGCTGGGCGCGCGGCGCCGCGGAAGACGTGATCGCCGACCGCTGACCCCCGACCGCTGACCCCCGCTCTCTGGGGCCTCGCGTCCCAGCCAGTTCATGGGCAGTCGCCATTACGCTGTGCAGGTGCAAACTGTCCTGCTCTATATCGTCGGCGTCGTGGTGCTCGTCGTCGGCGTCGCCGTCTCGATCGGACTCCACGAACTCGGCCACCTCATCCCGGCCAAACTCTTCGGCGTGCGCGTCGGCCAGTACATGATCGGCTTCGGTCCGACGCTCTTCTCGCGCAAGCGGGGCGAAACCGAGTACGGCGTCAAGGCGATCCCGCTCGGCGGCTACATCTCGATGGCCGGCATGTACCCACCGGCACGGGAGGGGAGCAAACCGGCAAGCGGCTTCATCAACACGATGGTGCAGGAGGCACGCGAGGCCAGTACGGATGCGATCCCGGCCGGGGCGGAGAACCGCGTCTTCTACAAGTTGCCATTCTGGAAACGCATCATCATCATGCTCGGCGGACCGTTCATGAACCTCGTGATCGCGACGGCGATCTTCGCGATCATCCTCTGCGGGGTCGGCCTGAAGACCCAGACCACGACCGTCGCCGCGGTGTCGCAGTGCGTTCTGCCGGCAACCTCGAAGGCTCAGGCCTGCGCTTCCGGCGACCCGCTCGCCCCGGCGGCGCAGGCCGGGATGAAGTCCGGAGACACCATCGTCTCGATCGACGGCACGAAGATCTCGACCTGGAACCAAGAGTCGCTGGTCATCCGTCGACTCGCCAACCAGACCGTGCCGATCGTCGTCATGCGCGGCGGGAAGCAGCAGACGCTGACCGCGGCGATCACGACGAACGTCAACTACGTTCTCGACAAGAACGGAGCGGTCGCGGTCGACTCCTCCGGAAAAGCCAAGACGGCCGAGGTCGGTTTTCTCGGCGTGCAGCCCGCGACGGCCTACCAGGCGCAGCCGGCATCCACGGTGCTCCCGACGGTCATCGGTGCCGTCGGCAAAGATTTCGCCATCATCGGCACCCTTCCAGAGAAGCTCGTCGGTGTCGCTCAGGCGGCATTCGGAACGCAGGCACGCGACCCCAACGGCCCGATCGGAGTGGTCGGCGTCGGTCGTCTTGCGGGGGAGGCCGCGGCTCTCGACCAGCCGGTGCTCGACCGCGTAGCACTGCTGCTGAGCATCATCGCCTCGCTGAACCTCGCGCTGTTCGCGTTCAACATGATCCCGTTGCTCCCACTCGACGGAGGTCACATCGCTGGCGCGCTCTGGGAGGCGATTCGTCGCGGAGTTGCGCGGGTATTCGGTCTCAAGGCGCCCGGGCCGGTCGATATCGCCCGTCTGGTTCCCCTGACCTACGTCGTCGTGATCGTGCTCGGCGGCATGAGCCTGTTGCTCGTCTACGCCGACATCGTCAAGCCGATCCAGCTGCAGTAGAGGCTCGGTCAGCGCCCCTCCCCAGCACTCCTTCAGCTTCGGCCGACCCCTTCATCCGGCCGCGTAGAATCGCGGTATGGCCGCCATCAACCTCGGAATGCCGAGTGCACCCGAAACTCTCGCCCCCCGTCGCAAGACCCGTCAGATCCACGTCGGCAAAGTCGGTGTGGGGAGTGAGTCGCAGGTCAGCGTGCAGTCGATGACCACGACCCAGACCACCAACATCAACGCGACGCTCCAGCAGATCGCCGAGCTCACTGCGACGGGCTGCGACATCGTTCGCGTCGCCGTCCCGCACCAGGACGACGCGGATGTGCTCCACATCATCGCGGCCAAGAGCCAGCTGCCGATCATCGCCGACATCCACTTCCAGCCCAAGTACGTCTTCACGGCCATCGATGCCGGCGTCGGGGCGGTACGAGTGAATCCGGGCAACATCCGCAAGTTCGACGACCAGGTCGGCAAGATCGCCGCAGCGGCCAAGGCGGCCGGCGTCAGCATCCGCATCGGCGTCAACGCGGGTTCCCTCGAGCCGAGCCTGCTTCAGAAGTATGGAAAGGCCACCCCGGAGGCGCTCGTCGAGAGTGCGGTCTGGGAGGCGAGCCTCTTCGAGGAGCACGACTTCCACGACTTCAAGATCTCGGTCAAGCACAACAACCCGGTCACCATGGTCAAGGCCTACCGCCTGCTCGCCGAGCGCGGCGACTGGCCGCTGCATCTCGGCGTGACCGAGGCCGGCCCCGAGTTTCAGGGCACGATCAAGAGCGCGACGGCATTCGGCATCCTGCTGTCGGAGGGTATCGGCGACACCATCCGCGTCTCGCTGTCCGCCCCTCCCGTGCAGGAGGTGAAGGTCGGCCTGCAGATCCTTCAGTCGCTCGGCCTGCGTGAGCGCAAACTCGAGATCGTCTCCTGCCCGAGCTGCGGGCGCGCCCAGGTGGATGTCTACCAGCTCGCCAACGACGTCACCGCCGGCCTCGAGAAGATGACGGTCCCCCTTCGCGTCGCGGTCATGGGCTGCGTCGTGAACGGCCCGGGCGAGGCCCGTGAGGCCGACCTCGGTGTCGCCAGCGGCAACGGTCGCGGCCAGATCTTCGTCAAGGGCGAGGTCATCAAGACGGTGCCGGAGGCCGACATCGTCGCGACCCTCATCGAGGAGGCCAACCGGCTCGCCGCCGAGATGCCCGCCGGAGCGGTCGGCTCCCCTGAGGTGGTCACGGCCTGAAACGCACCGCATGCGGCGGCCGGACCCTTTCGGGTCAGGTCCGGTCGTCCATGCAGCGCCGATAGGGTGGCAGTGTGTCGACACGCCTTTCGCAGCTCTTTGTCAAAACTCTCCGCGACGACCCGGCCGAGGCCGAGGTCGCAAGCCATCGGCTGCTGGTGCGTGCCGGTTATATTCGGCGCCAGGCCCCCGGGGTGTTTGCCTGGTTGCCGCTCGGACTTAAAGTTCGCAGGAAAATCGAAGCCATCATCCGCGAAGAGATGACGAATGCCGGCGCGCAGGAGGTGCACTTTCCTGCACTTCTCCCGCGCGAGCCCTACGAGGTCACCGGTCGCTGGACCGAATACGGCGACGGCATCTTCCGACTCAAAGACCGCAAGGGCGCCGACTACCTTCTCGCCCCGACGCACGAGGAGGTCTTCACCCTCCTCGTCAAAGACCTCTACGGGTCGTACAAAGACCTCCCGCTCTCGATCTATCAGATCCAGGACAAGTACCGTGATGAGGCCCGCCCGCGTGCCGGCCTGCTGCGTGGTCGCGAAT
>JANYGT010000276.1 GCA_025362355.1 Lacisediminihabitans sp.
GTCGAGATCGCGAAGGCACTCAACAAGTCGGTCAAGCTGCTCATCCTGGATGAGCCGACCGCAGCGCTGAACGAGGCAGACTCGCAGCACCTTCTCGACCTGATCCTCGGCCTCAAGGGTCGCGGGATCGCGTCGATCATGATCTCCCACAAGCTGAACGAGATCGAGCAGATCTCCGACTCGATCACGATCATCCGCGACGGTAAGACGATCGAGACCCTCGACGTGCTGAAAGACGGGGCGAACGAAGACCGGATCATCCGCGGGATGGTCGGTCGGGTGCTCGAGAATCGTTTTCCGGATCGTTCCCCGCACATCGGCGAGGTCTTCTTCGAGGTCAAGAACTGGAACGTGCAGCACCCACTCACCGCGGAACGCATGGTCGTCAAGAACTCCAGTTTCTCCGTTCGCCGCGGCGAGGTGGTGGGATTCGCCGGGCTGATGGGCGCCGGTCGCACCGAGCTCGCGATGAGCCTCTTCGGACGCTCTTACGGCACCTTCCTCTCCGGCCAGGTCTTCATGAACGGCAAGGAGATCCAGCTTCGGAACGTGTCGGAGGCGATCAAGAACGGCCTCGGTTATGTCAGTGAAGATCGCAAGGCGCTCGGTCTCAACCTGCTCGACGACATCCAGGATTCGGTCGTCGCGGCCAAGCTCTCGAAGATCACGAAGCTGTCGGTGATCAACAAGGTCGAAGAGCACACCGTCGCCGAGTCCTACCGCAAGAGCCTCCGCATCAAGACCCCGACGGTGCAGGAGGGCGTGAACAAGCTCTCCGGGGGAAACCAGCAGAAGGTGGTCCTGGCGAAGTGGATGTTCACGGATCCCGAGCTGCTCATCCTGGATGAGCCGACCCGCGGTATCGACGTCGGGGCGAAGACCGAGATCTACGGCATCATCCGGGACCTTGCGGCTGCGGGTAAGGGGATCATCCTGATCTCGTCCGAGTTGCCGGAGCTGCTCGGGGTATCCGATCGCATCCTCACGATTTTCGAGGGCACGATCACCAATGACATCCCCGCCGACGAGGCAGACCCCGAAACTCTCCTGAGAAGCATGACTTCCGCGAAGAAGAAAGTTAACAGCAAATGAGCGCAACCCCAGACGCCCCGAAGACGGGCGGTTTCCGCTTCCGCGACCTCGGCAAGATGTTCGGCGGAGCACAGGGTACCGGGCGTCAGGTCGGCATCCTCGGAGCTCTCGTCGTCATCATCATCTTCTTCCAGGTGGTCACCGGCGGTCTCACACTTCAGCCGGTCAACCTGATCAACCTGGTCAACCAGAACGCCTACGTTCTGATCCTTGCGATCGGCATGGTGATGGTGATCATCGCCGGGCACATCGACCTCTCGGTCGGATCGGTCGCGGCCTTCGTCGGGATCGTGGTCGCCACGGCGATGGTCAGCTGGCACTTTCCGCCCGGTCTCGCCGTCGTTCTCGGGCTTCTGGTCGGCGTGGTGATCGGTGCCTGGCAGGGATTCTGGGTCGCGTACGTCGGGGTGCCGGCCTTCATCGTCACCCTCGCGGGAATGCTCATCTTCCGCGGGGCGAACCAATTCTTCGGCAACTCCAACACGGTGACGACGCCAGACTCGTTCAACCAGCTCGGCCAAGGGTCGATCCCCGACTTCGGAGCGGACTTCGGATTCAGCAATGGAACCCTGATCCTCGGTCTACTCGCGATTGTCGGCATCGTCGTCTCGGAACTCCGCCAGCGTCGCACCCAGACGCTGATGGGCGCGGAGAAGGCTCCGATCTGGGTCAGCATCGTCAAGCTGGTCGTGCTGGTGTTCGTCGCCGGCGGTGCGACGTATCTCTTCGCTACCGGGCGCCCCGGAACCAGCTATCCGGTCTCGGGCATCATCCTCGGCGTGCTCGTGCTCATCTATTCGTTCATCACACGCAATACGACGTTCGGTCGACACATCTACGCGGTCGGCGGCAACTGGCACGCTGCGGAGCTCTCCGGCGTGAAGATCAAGCACATCAACTTCTTCGTCATGATGAACATGTCGGTGCTCGCGTCCGTCGCGGGCATGGTCGGAGTGGCTCGCGCCGGAGCATCCGGCCCCGGCGACGGAACCGGTTGGGAGCTCGATGCCATCGCGGCCGTGTTCATCGGTGGCGCTGCGGTCGCCGGTGGAATCGGAACCATCGTCGGGTCGATAATCGGTGGTCTCGTCATCGCCGTTCTGAACAATGGTCTCCAGCTTGAGGGCGTCTCGCACGACCGGGTGCAGATCATCAAGGGCCTGGTGCTGCTCATCGCCGTCGGCATCGACGTCTACAGCAAACGGTCGGGGCGACCGTCACTCATCGGCATGTTCACCCGGAACCGTCGGGCCGCATCCGACGGAGATGGGCCGCCGAACGCGACACTCGATCGTCCATCCATCGCCCCCACCGGCGAAAGTGCGGAAGCCTCCTCCCGCTCACAGTCCACTACGCCGAACGCATAGCAGCGCCGACGTAGTCATCGGAACAACGCGAGTTGTTCCACTGCAATCCCACTGCACCACCACAACACAGAAAGTGAAAAAATGCGCAAATTCGTCATCACAACGGTGGCAATCGCCGGTGTCGCGCTGATGGCCCTGTCGGGCTGTTCATCGCGAACCACGACCGCCGCAAAAACCACGGGCTTCAAGGCTGGATCGACAATCGGCGTCGCTCTTCCCGACAAGACCTCGGAGAACTGGGTACTCGCAGGCAAGCTGTTCACCACCGACCTCACGAACGCCGGGTTCAAGCCCGACATCCAGTACGCGCCCTCCGCCAACACGGCCTCCGAGCAGGCTGCCCAGATCTCCACGATGAACACCAAGGGTGCGAAGGTACTCATCATCGGAGCATTCGACGGCAAGCAGCTCGGTGCCCAGGTGAAGGCGGCGAAGGCCAATGGCGCCATCGTCATCGCTTACGACCGCATCATCCAGGACACGAAAGACGTCGACTACTACGTCGCCTATAACAACGAGAAGGTCGGCGAGCTCCAGGGCCAGGCGCTCCTCGATGGAATGAAGGCGCGCTTCCCCGACGCCAAGACGTACAACATCGAGCTGTTCTCCGGCGCATCCACCGACCCGAACGCCGCGGTGTTCTTCGGTGGTGCGATGAAGATCCTCCAGCCGAAGATCGATGACGGAACGCTGAAGGTAGTCTCGGGTCAGACCGCGATCGCCCAGACGCAGACCACCGGATGGCTCGCCGCCAACGCTCAGACCCGCATGGACACCCTGCTCGCCGGCAACTACGGCAGCACTGTTCTGAACGGTGTTCTGTCGCCGAACGACACCCTGGCCCGCGCCATCATCACCTCGATCCACGCCGCCGGCAAGGACACCCCCGTCCAGCCCGTCGTCACGGGTCAGGACTCCGAGGCGGCATCCATCCCGCTGATCATGTCTGGCGTGCAGTACTCGACGATCAACAAGGACACCACGGTGCTCGTCGCCCAGGCTGTCGCGATGGTCAAGGAACTCGCCGCCGGCAAGAAGGCGACGACCAACTCGCCTGCAACCAACAACGGCACGGTCGACGTTCCCACGTACTACCTCCCGCCGACCCTCGTCACCAAGGCGAACGCAGCAGAGTCGTACAAGAACAACCCGACCCTCGAGGCGCTGACCAAGTAGTCCGTTCTTCCTGAGTCACCGGTCGGCCCCC
>JANYGT010000293.1 GCA_025362355.1 Lacisediminihabitans sp.
CGCCGCTGAGGGCTGCGGTCGGTTCATCCATCACGAGCACGCTGGCGTCGAGCGAGATGGCCTTCGCGATCTCGATGATCTGCTGGTCGGCGATGGAGAGACCGTCGGCGATGCGGTCGGGGTCGATCGGAACGCCGAGTCTCGCGAACAGCTCTCGGGCCTGTCGACGCATCACGGCTCGGTCGATGAAGCCGAGGCGACCACGCGGCTGGCGCCCGATGAAGATGTTCTCGGCGACGGTGAGGTCGGGGAAGAGGGTCGGCTCCTGGTAGATGACCGAGATGCCGGCGGCCTTGCTGTCTGCGGGACTGCGGAACGAGACGTCGGCTCCGGCCACCTGGAAGACGCCGGTGTCGGGCTGGTGAACGCCGGCGAGGATCTTCACGAGCGTCGACTTCCCCGCGCCGTTCTCGCCGACGAGGGCATGGATCTCACCCGAGCGGATCTCGATACTGCCGTCGGTGAGGGCGGCGACTGCGCCGAAGGATTTGGTGGCTCCGCTGAGAAGCAACAGCGGCGCGGCGGTGGGGGACGTCATGGACGGCGGTCCTCCTCGTTGAGGTGATTGAATCGTTTTAAGAATGAGATCGATTTGCACTCTACGGCGACGCGGACCGATGCGTCAAGTCACAAAATGAATCGTTCCAGTAACGAGTTGTGGCGGCGCAAACTCTGGCATGATGCAGACAGGCGGATGGGTGGCCACCCCTGGGCGACGGGACAACGGATGTCGGTGAGCGTTAAAGACGTGGCGGCGCGCGCCGGCGTCTCGGTCGGTACCGTGTCCAACGTCATGAACTGGCCCGACAAGGTGTCCTCGGCGACCGTCGAGCGGGTACAGCGGGCCATCGACGAGCTCGGGTTCGTGCGCAATGACGCGGCGCGGCAGCTTCGGGCCGGGCGCAGCCATGCGATCGGACTCGTCATCCTCGACATCGGCAACCCGTTCTTCACCGACCTTGCCCGCGGGGCTGAAGATCGGGCGTCCAAGGCCGGGCTCTCGATCATCCTCGGCAACAGCGACGAGCGTGCCGAACGGGAGTCGAGCTACCTCGACCTGTTCGAGGAGCAGCGGATGCACGGGGTGCTGATCTCCCCGTTCGGCGACATCACGGCACGCCTCCGTCGCCTCCGGGAGCGCGGCATCCCCGCCGTGCTGGTAGACCGCACCAGTGCCGACGCCTCCTTCAGCTCCGTCTCCGTCGATGACGTCGCCGGTGGTGTGCTCGCCGTCGACCACCTCATCGACTCGGGGCGCCGGCGCATCGCCTTCGTGGGTGGCCCGAGCGAGATCAGGCAGGTCTCCGATCGACTCGAGGGCGCGCGCTCGGCGGTGGCGCAGCATCCGGAGGTCACGCTCGAGGTCATCGAGACCCGCGCGCTCAGCGTGATCGAGGGCCGGGCGGCCGGCAACGGCATCCTCGCCCGGCCGCCGGCGGATCGGCCCGACGCGGTCTTCGCGGCGAACGACCTCATCGCGATGGGGGTGCTGCAGGCGCTCAACATGCAGGGTGCGCTGCACGTTCCCCGGGATATCGCGCTCATCGGCTACGACGACATCGACTTCGCGAGTGCGGCGGTCGTACCGCTGTCGTCCATCCGCCAGCCGAGTGCGATGATCGGCGCGACGGCCGTCGAAATACTGCTCGAAGAGGCCGCGGATCCGCAGCTCGCCCCGCGGCAGATCGTCTTCCAGCCGGAGCTCGTGGTGCGGGAGAGCACCGGGCGGTAGCCGCGCGCGGTCGCTTCGCGATGCTGCTTCGCGCCGCCGCGCTAGGTCGCTTCGCGCCCGCGCGCTCGCGCGCTCGCTCGCGAGAGTGCAGTTCTGGTTCGATAGTCGCCGTTTTAGCACCAGAAGTGCTCTCTCACGGGCCGGGGTGCCACGAGAGGTGGGTCGTCCGGGCTCGCTCGACAACTGAGCGCCCCGGACGGCATAGCGTCGGCGGGTCGCATGCAGTCAGCGGGATTCCGCCCGGATCCCAGCCATCCGGCGCATGATTGACCTATGACCGAGACGCTCATCGCCCCCGTTCCCGCTTCCCTCCCGGCTCGTATCCGCCGATTTGCCGTCTGGGATCTCGTGCTCACGATCGCGATCATCCTGCTGACCGGTGCGTTCCTGGTCGTCACCGCATTCGTCAACTTCTTCTCCGCGATCTTCGTCGGCCGCTGCGTCGGCGGAACCTGCAGCGCGGGAACAGCCGTCGCGGCCCTCGGCATCTCGTGGTTCTCGATGTTGGTCGTCGGCGTGGTCGGGGCGATCGTCGCGATCGTGCTTCTTGTGAAGCGTCGCCGCGCGTGGTGGGTCGCGCTGGTGTTCGTGGTCGCAGCGTGGGTCGTCGGGTTCCTCTTCTACACTGCCGCGGCCGGTTCTCAGTTCGGCTCACTCGACGGGTATTCGGCACTCGGCGCGCTGTTCGGCTGAGCCGCCCGTTGTCGGGCTTCTCCGGCCGGGCTGCGGCGGCCGCCGCATTTCGCGGTTCGGCTGCCCCGCCCCGCCCTGTTAGAGCGCCCGGCCCCATCATTGCCCGATATCTGCCGTCGATGGTGCATAACTCATGCAGTTTGCTGCCGCACCCGGCCTCGGCCCCGTGATCCGGGGGTGCGGCAGCGGTCATCGCCCGAACTGCATGAGTTGTGAACTGCGTGAGCCGGCGGCCGAGGCTGGCTGCACGAGCCAGCGCCCGAACCCGCGCTGCGCAACCCGGCGCCCAAGCGCGGGTTCAACAAGGCACGGCCGAGCTACCCGGCCTCGCCGAGCAGTTGCGGCGGCGCCTCGGGAGGACGCCGCGTCGCCGAAGTCCGCACCGCTCCGGCGCTCGCCGCGACGACGATCGCGATGGCGACCCCGTCGAGCAACGTGATGCGCTGGTGCAGGATGACGAATCCGGCGAGTGTCGCGATGGCGGGAGAGATGCTCATCAGGATCGAGAACGTCGCGGCGGGGATGCGCCGGAGGGCGAACAGCTCGAAGCCGTAGGGGATAGCCGACGACAGGAGGGCGACGGCGGCTCCGATGCCGAGGATGTCGAGGTGCAGGATGTTCGGCCCAGCCGTCAGCAGCCCGAACGGCAGCGTGACCAGCGCCCCGATGCTCATCGCGATGGCGAGTCCGTCGAGCCCGGCGAAGCGGCCGCCGGTGCGCTTCGATAGCAGGATGTAGCCCGCCCAGAGCGCAGCGGCACCGAATGCGTACGCGACGCCGACGGGGTCGAGCCCGCCGAATCCGCCCCGGCTGAGCAGCGCGACCCCGAGGAACGCGAGCACGGCCCAGATCCACGCGGATGCCCGGCGACTGGTGACGACGGAGAGCACGAGCGGTCCGAGCACCTCGATTGTGACGGTCGCACCGAGGTGGAGCCGGGACAGGGCCTGATAGAACAGCAGATTCATGCCGGCGAGGGCCAGTCCGAACCCGACGAGGGTCATCCAGTCCGACCGGCTGTGGCCGCGCAGCCGAGGGCGACACGCGATGAGAAGTACGAGGGCGGAGAAGAACAGTCGCAGCGTGACCGTCCCCACCGCGCCGACGGCTGGAAAGAGCAGTACGGCACAGGATGCCCCGACCTCCTGGCAGGCGAGCCCGGCGACGACGAGACCGACGGCCCCGAGCGCGCCGCGGCGTGGCTCGGTTGGCGTGGCGGCGGACATCCTTCGACAGTAGGGCCTAGCGAAGCCGGCGCATTTCGAACCGAAGAGTCCCGGGCGAGAGACCTTGAAATCCGAGCAATATTCCGATGCCGCGCCGGAAACAACTCGGCAACATCCCGACAGTAGGCTCGCATCCATGGAAGGCCTGTTCGACGGATATGGCGCCCAGGCCACGAAGGGTCGGAAGACCGGAACGCCGCCGTGGGACGAAATGTTCTCCCTGCCGTCGACAGTTCGCGGGGCGTACAAGGAGATCCACGCGGCCCTCGCCCAGATGACGCAGGAAGAGTTGCGCGGTCGCACCGATGCTCTCGCGAGTTCGTATCTCGCCCAGGGTGTGACCTTCGATTTCGCCGGTGAGGAACGCCCGTTCCCTCTCGATGCGGTTCCGCGGGTCATCGACCTGAAGGAATGGAAAGATGTCGAATCCGGCATCAAACAGCGCGTTCGAGCTCTCGAAGCCTTTCTCGCCGACATCTACGGCACACAGGATGCGGTCAAAGACGGTGTCATTCCCGCGGCCCTGATCAGTTCGTCGAGCCATTTCCACCGTGAGGCTGCCGGGATCGTGCCGGCGAACGGCGTGCGCATCCAGGTCTCCGGCATCGACCTCATCCGTGACGAGGCCGGTGCCTGGCGAGTGCTCGAAGACAACGTGCGCGTGCCCTCCGGCGTCAGCTACGTGATCTCGAATCGTCGAGTGATGGCGCAAACTCTCCCGGAGCTCTTCGTGAGCATGAGGGTTCGACCGGTCGGCGACTATCCGCACAAGTTGCTGCAGGCCCTGCGTGCCAGTGCGCCGGAGGGGGTGGATGACCCGACCATCGTCGTGCTCACCCCCGGCGTCTACAACTCGGCCTACTTCGAGCACACCCTCCTTGCGCGCCTCATGGGCGTCGAACTGGTCGAAGGCCGTGACCTCTTCTGCTCCGGAGGGCGGGTCTGGATGCGGACGACCGCCGGTCCGACCCGTGTCGACGTGATCTACCGCAGGGTCGATGACGAATTCCTCGATCCGCTGCAGTTCCGCGCCGACTCGATGCTTGGCAGCCCGGGGCTTCTCCTCGCGGCCCGCCTCGGTAACGTGACCATCGCCAACGCGATCGGCAACGGGGTCGCCGACGACAAGCTCGTCTACACCTACATGCCCGATCTGATCGAGTACTACCTCGGCGAGAAGGCGATCATCCCGAACGTCGACACCTGGCGGCTCGAAGATCCGGCCTCTCTCGAGGAGGTGCTCGACCGCCTCGACGAACTTGTCGTCAAGCCAGTGGACGGCTCCGGTGGCAAGGGACTCGTCGTCGGTCCGGCCGCGAGCAAGGAGCAGCTCGAGAAGCTCCGCAAGACGCTGCTCGCCGATCCGCGCGGCTGGATCGCGCAGCCGGTCGTGCAGCTGTCGACCATCCCGACCCTCGTCGAAGACGGAATGCGTCCGCGGCATGCCGACCTCCGGCCGTTCGCCGTCAACGACGGGAAGGATGTCTGGGTGCTGCCCGGCGGCCTCACCCGCGTCGCGCTCCCCGAGGGCGAGCTCGCCGTCAACTCCAGCCAGGGCGGCGGATCGAAAGACACCTGGGTGGTCGGCGAAGACCCGTTGATCGTGTCGCGTCACTCGATCCAGGGGCTCGTCGCCGACCAGGCGACCTCCACGAAGTCGATCCCGATCATCGGGCACGAGGTGCACAGTATCGACCAGGCACCCCGCGACCGCACCCTCGGGCAGGGCCAGCAGGAGCAGCAGCAGCAGCAGGCCGGTCACCCCTCCGCCATAGCTCCAGCTCTGGCGCGAGAGACGGAGTTACGCGGGGGTCCGTCGGGTCATAGCTCCAGCTATGGCGAGGATTCAGGGGGCGACCAATGCTGAGCCGCATCGCCGAGAGCCTCTTCTGGATCGGCCGCTACATCGAGCGCTCCGACGGCACGGCGCGCATCCTCGACGTGCACCTCCAGCTGCTGCTCGAGGATCCGTGGATCGAGGAAGACCTCGCGTGCCGCTCCCTGCTCAGCGTGATGGGCAGCACCATTCCCGAGGACCGGGTGCTGACCCGCCAGAGCGTGCTCGACATCCTCGCGATCGATCGTTCGGAGCCGGCATCCATCGCCTATTCGCTCGGTGCCGCCCGCGAGAACGCCCGCCGCGCGCGCGAGATCGTGTCGAGCGAGCTGTGGGAGTGCCTCAACACGACGAGGGCGCGGATGCCTCGCAAGATCTCGAGCGAGAAGGTGCACGAATTCTTCGCCTGGGTTCGTGAGCGGTCGGCGCTCGCCGTAGGGATCATCGAGTCGGCGACCTCCCGCGACGAGGCCTGGCAGTTCTTCACCCTCGGCCGATCGATCGAACGTGCCGACATGACGGCGCGACTCCTCGCGACGCGGTCGCTCACCGAGGCGAGCGGGCCATCGTGGACGACCATCCTCCGCTCCTGTGGAGCGTATGAGGCGTACCTCCGCACCTATCGCGGCGTACCGAGCGCACGCAATGCCGCGGAGTTCCTGCTGCTCGACCGGCTCTTTCCGCGCAGCATCCTGTTCTCGGTGCGGCGCGCGGAGATGTGCATGCGCGACATCGAGCCGCGCACCGACCGGGTCGGCGTCTCCGATCAGGCGCAGCGGCTGCTCGGACAGATCCGCAGCGAGCTCGAATACCGGCCGATCGCGGAGATACTCGAAGACCTTCCGCTGCACATGGACAACGTGCAGGCCGCGACCAGCGCCGCGTCGGAGGCGATCAGGCAGCGCTACTTTCCGACCAACGCGGCCCCGAGCTGGGTCGGTGAGAACACATGAATCGCCTTCGCATCAGGCACCTGACCGGCTTCAACTACGGCGGAGAGGTCACCGCCAGCTACAACGAGGCTCGGATGCTGCCGACAAGCGGCGAGGGCCAGCTCGTTTTATATTCCAATTTGGAAATACTTCCGATGTCGGCGCACCACACGTACGTCGACTATTGGGGAAGCCGGGTCTCGTCGTTCGAGATCCTCACTCCGCATCGGGAGCTTTCGCTCACGGCGACGAGTCTGATCGAGGTTCGTCCGCGCGATCACAGCGACCACATCGTGACCTGGCCCGACCTCGCGGCGTCCGCCGAGCGTGCGACCGAGTACGTCGAGCAGCGCAAGCAGACCAAGCTGACCGCGCCGCCGAAGGAGGTCGTCGCGATCGCGAGGACGATAGCGGATGCGTCATCCAATCCCTGCGAGGCGGCTCTCGACATCTGCCGCAAGATCGGCGAGAGCGTCGAGTACATGCAGGGTGTCACGGGCGTGCACACCACGGCGACCGAGGCGTGGGACCATCGCAAGGGCGTGTGCCAGGACATCGCCCACCTCGCGATCGGAGCCCTTCGCGCGGTCGGCATCCCGGCGCGTTACGTGTCGGGGTATCTGCATCCGAAGCCCAACGCCGAGATCGGCGAGACTGTCGCCGGCGAGTCGCACGCCTGGGTCGAATGGTTCTGCGGCGACGAGTGGCGCGGGTTCGATCCGACCAACCAGATCGACATCGGCGACCGCCACGTCACGGTCGGTCGGGGACGCGACTACAACGACGTCCCGCCGCTGCGGGGCGTCTACGCCGGCCCCTTCAAGTCGCAGCTCTTCGTCAAGGTCGAGATCACGCGCGAGAGCTGAGCCGCCGGTCCAGCTCTGCTCCACGTGCTGCCCGGCTCGGACCGCCGCCTGCCCCATTGCGGGGGCGGATGGTGGATGCCGCGGCAGCGGCAGCGCGTCAGCCCTTCTGTGACGAGACCTCCGCGGTCACGATCTCCTCGGCGATCTCCTCGCGGGTCGCGGCATCCACCGACCAGGTGATGCGGCGACGGCTGTTGCCGGCCGGGCTGAAGCGCAGCCGCAGATTGCGGAACCGCACCAGGTAGTACACCCCGACGAGAGCTGCCGCGATGCCGGCTGCGGCCGCGACGCCGAGTGCCCAGCGCGGCCCGAATTCGTTGGCGACCCAGCCTACGAACGGTGCGCCGATCGGGGTTCCGCCCATGAAGATCGCCATATAGATGGCCATCACCCGGCCCCGAACCGCCGGTGGTGTCGACAGCTGCACGGTGCCGTTCGCGGTGGTCATCAGGGTCTGTGACGCGAGTCCGACGAGGGCGAGGGCGAGGCCGAAGAGCCAGAACGACGGCATGAGGGCGGCCGCGACGCATCCGAATCCGAAGATCGCGGTCGAGATGAAGAGAAAGCTCAGCCGCGGCTTCTCCCGCTGGGCGGAGAGCAGCGCCCCGATCACCGAGCCGACGGCCATGACCGAGGAGAGCACCCCGAATTCCGCGGCCCCCTGGTGAAAGACGACCGTCGACATCGTGGAGATGAAGATCGGGAAGTTGAGGCCGAAGGTGCCGATCAGGAAGACCATCACGAGGATGACCATGATGTCGGGCCGCGACCTCACGTAGCGGAATCCCTCGGCGAGATTGCCTTTCTTGCGGGCTGCGCGAGGGGCCGACCGGAGCTCGTCGACGCGCAGGAATTTCAGCGAGATGAGCACCGCGGCGAAGGAGACGGCGTTGATCAGGAACACCCAGCCGGCGCCAACGGCCGCGGTCATGAGCCCGGCGACGGCCGGTCCGACCATGCGGGCCAGGCTGAAGGATGCCGAATTCAGCGCGACGGCGTTCGACAGATTCGGCCCGCCGACAAGTTGCGACACGAAGGTCTGACGCGCGGGTGCGTCGAAGGCCGCGGCCACACCGAGCAGGAACGCGAAGACGTAGACGTGCCAGAGCTGAACGACCCCGGTGACGGTGAGGATGCCGAGCGCGAGCCCGAGAACCCCCATCGTCGCCTGCGTCGCCATGAGCAGATGGCGTTGGTTGATGCGGTCGGCGACGAGTCCGCTGACCGGGAGCAGCAGCAGTTGTGGCCCGAATTGCAGCGCCATGACGATACCGACGGCCGCTGCGTCGTGGTGGGTCAGCTGGGTCAGGACGACCCAGTCCTGGGCGGTGCGCTGCATCCACGTCCCGACGTTCGAGACGAGCGCGCCGCCCGCCCAGACACGGTAGTTGAAGCCGCTCAGCGACCGGAACATCGCGCTCACTGTTCGGCCAGGTGGCGGAGGATCGGTCCGGCCTGCTCGAGCACGAGGCGATCCGCGTCCGAGAGCTCGGCGAGACGTTTCGTGAACCAGGCATCCCGGCGGCGGCGTGTCTCCTCGATGAAGGAGCGCCCGGCATCCGAGAGGTCGAGCGCGACTTTGCGCGCGTCGTCGGATGCCGTGACCCGAGTGACGAGCCCGGTCGTGACGAGCGCATTCACGGTTCGATTCATGCTCGGCGGGGTGACCCGCTCGTGCTCGCTGAGCGATCCCAGGCTCTGCGGCCCGAGGGTGGCGAGTGCGAACAGTACGGAGCGCTGACCCTCCGTCACATCCTCGTCCCCCTGCATGGAGCGGATGCGACGGGCCAGCCTCTGAATGGAGAGCCTCAGCTCCTGCTCGTCCTGCGTCACAATTGCTTAGCCTAGCTCATTAGCGTTGCTAAGTATCCCGCGAGGCCACCGCCGCTCGCGCCGAACCTCCCCCGCGACCCCCGTATAAGCCGTCCTCCGCCCCACTGAAAACGCAGGAGATATTCACCCCACACGACAAAACATGCCGCTGTTGCTCGAATTCGGGAGTTTCTCCTGCGTTTTCGGAGGGGACGGGGTTTGTGGAGGGGACGCGTTGCGGAGGGGACGCGTTGCGGAGGGGACGGGTTGTGGAGGGGACGGGTTGCGGAGGGGCCGCGTTGCGGAGGGGACGCGTGTTCGGATGAGACGGGCGGGGGAGTCCACGCGCGCGAAACGGTCGTGTCCAAATAAACTGAAGCCGACACGAGGAGACGACAATGCGGTTCACAGCAGCGCGGCAGGATCGCACGTTCGTCGATGCGGATGGCGTCAACATCCACTTCTATCAGTGGAAGGCCGGATCGCCGATCGGCGTCGTTCAGCTGGCCCATGGTCTCGGCGAGTACGCCGCGCGCTACGAGGATCTCGCTCAGGATCTCGTCGGCGCGGGATTCTCGGTCTACGCCGACGATCACCGGGGTCACGGCGAGACCGGCCTCGAACAGGGCGGCGGGGATGCCACGAAGCTCGGGCAGCTCGGCGAGGGCGGCATCCGTGCGACGGTTCGCTCCGTTCGGGAGTTCACGAAGATCATCCGCTCGGAGAATCCGTCGGTGCCGCTCGCGTTCCTCGGACACAGCTGGGGGTCGCTGATCGCGCAGATCATCGTGAACCAGCACTCGGAGGACTACGACGCCCTCGTGCTCACCGGAACGGCTTTTCGCACACTGAGGCACATGAACGGCGGCGACCTCGCCAAGAAACACGCCCATCTCGGCACGACCGGCTACGAGTGGCTGAGCCGTGACCCCGCCGTCGGGCAGGCGTTTCTGGATGACCCGCTCACGTTCAAGGCGAACGGGATGAAGCTGTTCGGGCTCGCCGACAGCCTGCGGTTGCTCGGTCGGCCGGCGAAGAAGCTGAAACACGACCTCCCCGTACTGATCCAGATCGGCAGCGATGACAGTTTCGGCGGCACGAAGAGCGCTGAACTGCTCGCGGACAGTTACCTGAAACGAGGCGGTCTCAGCGACGTCGAACTGATCGTCTACACGGATGCCCGCCACGAGGTGTTCAACGAGGTGAACCGTGACGAGGTGGTCGCCGACACCATCGGCTGGCTGACCTCACGGCTGCATCCGGTCGCCTGAAGCCAGGCCGAGCCGGGAGCAGGCACCGCGCAGTCGCCCTCGACAGCAGGTCGCCCGAGTCCACGCCGCGATTAGGCTTGACCTCGGCGACGAAACGGAAGGCGCATCCCATGCACGGAGAATTCAAGGTGCCGGGCGGCAAGCTCGTCGTCGTCGATCTCGAGGTCGAGAACGGCGCGATCGCGCACTTCAAGCTCGCCGGTGATTTCTTCCTCGAGCCGGACTCCGCCCTCGCCGACATCGAGGCCGCGGTCAACGGGCTTCCGGCCGCGAGTGAGGCGAAGGCGATCGCGGCGGCCGTGCAGTCCTCGCTGCCGGCCGAGGTCATCCTGCTCGGGTTCTCCGCGGATTCCGTTGCGACGACGGTGCGACGCGCGCTCTCGAAAGCCGCGAGCTGGACCGATTACGACTGGCAGCTCATCCACGGCGCAGCATATCCACCGGTGCTGCAGATGGCGCTCGACCAGGTGCTGTCCGAGGAGGTCGGCGCCGGTCGTCGCAAGCCGACGCTGCGCATCTGGGAGTGGAATCAGCCCGGGGTCGTGCTCGGCAGCTTTCAGTCGGTCAAGAACGAGGTCGACATGGAGAATGCAGAGAAGTACGGCTTCCAGGTCGTTCGGCGCGTCAGCGGCGGTGGCGCGATGTTCATGGAGGCCGGCTCCGTCATCACCTATTCGATCTACGCTCCGCTCGATCTCGTGCAGGGGATGTCGTTCGCCGACTCGTACGCCTTCCTCGACGAGTGGGTGATCACCGCCCTCAAATCTCTCGGGATCGACGCCTCCTACGTTCCCCTCAACGACATCACGAGCCCCACCGGCAAGATCGGCGGTGCCGCACAGAAGCGTCTCGGCACCGGAGCCGTTCTGCACCACGTCACCATGAGCTACGACATGGACGGGGACCGGATGGTGGAGGTGCTCCGCATCGGACGCGATAAGATGAGCGACAAGGGTACGAAGAGCGCGAACAAACGGGTCGACCCGCTCAAGAGCCAGACCGGCCTCAGCCGTGCCGCGATCATCGAGCGCATGGAGGCCACCTTCACCGGGCTCTACGGCTCGACGCCGAGCGAGGTGACGCCGGAAGAACTCGCTCACGCCGAGAAGCTGGTCGACGAGAAGTTCGGAACGGACGAATGGCTGTACCGCGTGCCGTGAACCTGTCCCGTAACCTTGTCAGATGAACTGGTGGGTGTTCGGCGGGGTCGTGGTGGGCATCGCTGTGCTCGGATACCTCGGCCAGCGCTTCCGTCTCTTCGACCTGGTCGGCAAGAGCAAGGCTCAATCGTCGGGTAACGGCGCCGGGCTCATCGGTATCGGCGACGAGATCTTCGCGCCGGCCAGGCACGAGGCCGCGATGGAACTCGACCGGCAGACGATTCTTCCGGCGCCCGCTCCGATCGCCGGAGATCCGTTGAAGGATGTCGCCGGCGATCCGGTGCGTCCCGGCGACGAACGGGTGCCCGGCTTTTATGGCGGACGCGTGCAGATCGACCTCGGCACCCCGCGTCGCCCGCGCGAGGACGACTAGCGGGCCTGCAGCTCCAGGTACTCCGGATGACGCTCGAGCCAGTCGGCGACGAACGGACACTCCGCGACGATCGTGTAGTCGGTGTCGGTGCGGATCTCCTCCAGCACCTCCTGCACCATCTGGTCGCCGAGGCCGTTCCCGCGTAATTGCGGGTCGATCTCGGAGTGGGTGAGCACGATCGAACTGCCGCGCATCGCGTAATCGATGAGCCCGACCTCCTCGCCATCCTTCTCGAAGATGTACCGATTCTGGCCGGGGAGGTGCTGCACGACGGTGGACATCGTTCGAGACTACGGATGTCGCCCGCCGACCGCAAAGCCATCGCCAGCGAGTCCCCGGCAAACTCGCAGACGAGGTAACCGCGATGTCACGACCGAAGTCGGGGCAGGAGAGTCGCGGGTGGGACAATGAGCGCATGCCCGAATCCATTCCAGCCGGCCGGGCATCCGGATGGTCGGTGGATTCCCCCAACCGTGTGGTTCTCGGAGACAACCTCGAGGCGGTCGCGGCCCTTCCCGACGGGGCGTTCACGCTCGTCTACCTCGACCCTCCGTTCAATACCGGACGCAGCCAGGCGAGGCAATCGACCACGAGCGTGCGCGCTGCCACGGGAACAGTCCGAGGTTTCAAAGGCCAGCAGTACCACCGGATCCGCGGGGATCTGATGAAATACGATGACGATTTCGAGGACTACTGGACCTTCCTCGAACCGCGGCTCGCCGAAGCCTGGCGGCTGCTCGCCGATGACGGAACCCTCTACCTGCACCTCGACTATCGCGAGGCGCACTACGCCAAGGTGCTGCTCGACGCCCTGTTCGGCCGGGACAGTTTTCTCAACGAGATCATCTGGGCCTATGACTACGGGGCGAAGTCGAAGAGCCGCTGGCCGACGAAGCACGACACGATCCTCGTCTATGTGAAGAGTCCGAAGGGGTACCACTTCGATTCGACCGCGGTCGATCGCGAGCCGTATATGGCGCCCGGTCTCGTCACACCGGAACAGGTCGAGCGCGGCAAGCTTCCGACGGATGTCTGGTGGCACACGATCGTGTCGCCGACCGGCCGCGAGAAGACCGGCTATCCGACCCAGAAGCCGGAGGGCATCCTTCGGCGCATCATCCAGGCATCCTCCCGCGAGGGCGACTGGGTGCTCGACTTCTTCGCCGGATCGGGGACGACCGGCGCCGTCGCGGCATCCCTCGGGCGTCGCTTCGTGCTGGTGGATCAGGGGGACGAGTCGATCGCGGTCATCCGGGCACGTCTCGACAAAGCGGGGCACTCCGACGTGGAGTATTTCTAGCTACGGTCTTTCACCGACGGTCGTATTCCGCACGGGCCGCGCGAATGGCGTCGCCACTGTCCCGGGCCCAGTGCGCGAACGCGAGCGCCGGCTCGAGCAGCGTTCGACCGAGCGCGGTCAGGGAGTATTCGACCCGCGGCGGGATCTCCGGATAACTCCGACGGTCGACGAGGCCGTCTCGCTCGAGCTTCTTGAGAGTGAGGGTCAGCATCCGCTGCGAGATCCCCGGCACGAGGTTCTTCAACTCGCTGTAGCGGATCGGACCGGCCTCGAGCATGCCGACGACGAGGAGGGTCCACTTGTCGCCGAGATGCCCGAGCATGTCGCGAATCGCAAACCCCGCGTCGGGTGCGGAGGAGCACATGACTTCGAGATCGGGGGTCGTCGTCAGTGATCCGTCCAAGTGTTACCTCCGTGTGCCTATCGAACACCCCGGTGCGCGGGAGTCGTGCTGTATAACAGAACTGCCATTAGTCACTGTTCATGCTGCTTGGCACTAATAGTAACCAAGAAGAGGGAAAACACCATGATCGTCGCACTCTGGATCACCGCCATCCTGCTCACGCTCGTCTATCTCGGCGCCGGAGGGACGAAGCTCGCCCGCACCCGCGAGCAGCTCGAGCCGCGGATGGGGTGGGTGACGCACGCGACGAACGGTCAGGTCAAGCTCGTCGGCGCCCTCGAGGTGCTCGGGGCGCTCGGCGTCATCCTGCCCCTCGCCACCGGTATCGCGCCGGTGCTCACCGCTGTCGCAGCGATCTGTCTCGTGCTCGTGCAGGTGGTGGCCACCGTGATCCATGTGCGGATGAAGGATACGAAATCGCTTCCGGCAAACGTGATCCTGCTACTGCTCGCCGTTGCAGTGGCCGTGCTGCGATTCGTCACGCTGTAGCGGCGGCTACACGCTCTCGCGTTCGATCAACCTCGTCGGCATGATGGTCACCTTGTCGACCGGAATGCCGCCGATCAGTCGTACAAGCACCTCGGCCATGTGCGTTCCGAGCTCGACGGATGGCTGGTCGACCGTGGTCAGCGGCGGGATGGATGTCGTCGAGAAGTAGTCGTTGTCGAAGCCGACGATCGCGACGTCGCCCGGCACCGAGAGCCCGTGTGCCCGTAGCACTCCGAGCGCCCCGGACGCCATCTGGTCGCTCGCGATGAAGACCGCGTCGAACGGCTGCCCGCGGGCGATGAGCTTCTCCATCGCTGTCGCGCCGCCGTGAGGGGTGAAGTCGCCGACCTCGACGAGGTCGGCGGGCAACGACGAGCCGGCGAGGGCCTTCCGCCAACCCTCGAGCCGATCGAGCCCCGCCGCCATGTCCTGGCGTCCGGCGATCGTGGCGACGCGCGTTCGGCCGTGGTCGATGAGGTACTGGGTGGCGACGCGCGCCGACTCGATGTTGTCGACATCCACGACGTAGTTGTCCGAGCCCTCGTTGCTCATCGGGCGTCCGCCGAAGACGATGGGAATGGATGATGCGAGCGACTTGTACGAGCGATCGTCGCTGTGGTGGGAGAGGATGAGCGCCCCGTCCACGTTCCCACCCTGCAGGTAGCGTCTCGTCTTCTCGGAGTCGGCCTCGGCGGCGATGAGCATGCTGAGCGTGTAGTCGGTCGTCGACAGGTGCATCGCGATGCCCTGGATGACGGAGGCGAAGAACGGATCGGCGAAGAATTTGGCGGTGTTCTCCGGGATGACGAGTGCGATGGCCTCGGTCTTGCGGCTGGCGAGCGTCCTGGCCGCGCGGTTCGGCACGTAGTTGAGCTCGGCGATCGCCCGGTTGACCGCGTCGATCGCCTCTGTCGTCACCTGGGGGGAGTCGTTGACCACCCGCGAGACGGTCGACCGTGACACGCCGGCGAGGGCGGCGACCATCTCGAGCGTCGGCACCGCGAGCGGAGCACGATCATCCATGCTGTGCTCCTTCGGGTGCGGGTTCTGGCAAGTTTACGATGACGGGGCCAGCACTCCGCGGATGATGCGGGAGTAGGCGAGCCCGCTGTCTTTCACCGTTCTCACCTGGGTCTCGTAGTCGACGTGGACGATGCCGAAACGCTTGCCGAAGCCCCACGCCCACTCGAAGTTGTCGAGCAGCGACCAGACGAAGTAGCCGCGTACGTCGGCACCGTCGGCGATCGCGTCCGAGACGGCCTCGATGTGATGACGGATGTACGCGGTGCGTTCGGCGTCGTGCACGAGGCCGTCGTCACCGACGACATCACCGTCGTAGGCGGCGCCGTTCTCGGTGACGTAGAGCGGTGGGAGTGTGGGGTAATCCTCGCCGAGTCGCACGAGCAGCGAGCGGAGCCCGCCGGGGTTGACCTCCCAGCCCATCGCCGTGCGCGGAAGGTCGCGCGACGGGAACGTCACGTGCTCAGAACCGACGAACGGGGATGCCGTCGGTCGCGTCGTCGCGGTGAGCCCCGGCGGGGTGCCGGCGGGCAGGGGATGTCCGCTCACGTTGTCATCATGGTAGTGGTTGACGCCGAGGAAGTCGATGGGCTGGCCGATGAGCTCGAGGTCGCCCGGCCTGATGGCCGCGTCGAGCCCCAGGCCCGAGACATCCCGAAGCAGATCGTCCGGGTAGCTGGAGAGCAGGATGGGTTCGAGGAACATGCGGTTCCAGAGCGCATCGATCCGCCGGGCGGCGTCGAAGTCGACCGGGTCGGTCGGATCGTTCGGGACGGCGGTGGTGAGGTTGAGCGTTATGCCGAGCTTCTCGGCTCCGAGGTCGCGAAGCGCCGCGACGGCGAGACCGTGGGCGAGGTGCTGGTGGTGTACGGCGGCGAGGGCAGCGCGCGGGTCGCTGAGGCCGGGGGCGTGCTCTCCGGCGGCATAGCCGATCAGCGAGGAGCAGAGCGGCTCGTTGAAGGTGGTCCAGTGGCTGACGCGGTCGCCGAGCACGTCGTGGACGGTGGTCGCATAGTCGCGAAAACGGTAGGCCGTGTCGCGATTGGCCCAGCCGCCCTTCTCCTGCAGAGCCTGCGGGAGATCCCAGTGATAGAGCGTCAGCCAGGGGAGGATGCCAGCCTCGAGCAGCTCGTCGACGAGTCGGCTGTAGAACTGGAGTCCGCTGCGGTTGACGCTGCCGTCACCTGGCTTCACCCGGGCCCAGCTGGTCGAGAAGCGGTACGAGCCGAGGCCGAGCTGTTTCATGAGTGCGACGTCGGCCGGCATCCGGTGATAGTGGTCGACGGCGACCTCGGGCGTC
>JANYGT010000019.1 GCA_025362355.1 Lacisediminihabitans sp.
CACGGGATGGCTAGTGGTGGTCATAGCTGAACCTCACGATCAGGTCTGAGTTGTGGATCTCGAAGTCGAACGTTTGGAAGGTGGCACGGAGCAGTGCGAAATACGGCGCGAACTCGACGCGCGGGGCAAGTTCCGGCGCCAGTCTGGCCATGACCACCCCGCTGCACAGGTCGCTGTCGGAGAAGAGTTCGACCCGCAGCTGCCGGTCGTCGAATCCGTCGCTCTCGACGATGGCGACGAGGAGCGTTCGGAGGGCCGTCCGGCCCTCCGAATCGACGTACACGGCGAGCCGCTCGCTGTCGTCGACGACGGCCGCCGGCGCGATGACCTCGACCACGCCCTCCAGCCAGCTTCTATCGACATCGGCGACCATCACGCCTCGGATGGATTCCGCGATCGCGCGCGCCCGCTCGCGGTCGGCATCCGTGAGTTCCCCTCGCGTGAGCATCTCGCCGAAGAAGGGGAGCACGTCGCGGCTGAGAATCGTCACGCGATCCTGCTGGACCGCTCGGGCGATACCGACCTCGAGAGTGCGCGTGGCGGTCGGATCGTCTTCCTCTTCGGCGCGATGTTTCCATTTCTCGACGGCGGCGATGGACGCTCGCGAGTAGGCGACGCTGCCGAAACACAGGGCGAGCAGTGGAGAGATCGCGACGACGATGAAGGCGGCCGGTGGATCGGCGGCCGCGAGCCACGGAACCTGGAGGGAGACAACCACGCCGACGACCGCTGCCGAGACGATTCCGCCGACGGCGAGCTCGCGGGTGGGACGATACGGGCCGATCGCCAGCAGAAGGGCGCCGAGTGCTATCGCCGGCCAGTCATCCCCGACGAAGACGTCGAATTTCCAGCTGCTCGCCGCCGAGGCGATGGTCGCGAGCAACATCAGCCCGAGGGCGACGACGAAGGTCATGCGACGAAGGGGTGCCCGCTCCGGTCGTGACTGGATGAGCACGACCGTCGCCGCGGAGCCGAGCAGCAGAAGGGATGCCACAGCAAGCGGAACGCTGTGGATCTCCTTCGACGAGACCAGGGTGATGACGACGGCGTAGGCGAACGTCGCGAACATCAGGAGGCGGGTGAGGGTGCGAGAGCCGATGCTCCCGGCCGGGTCGAGCTGTTGCGGGGTGCGCTCTGCCGTGTTCACGACGGTCTCACTACTCTGATCGGGTCGGTGTCGCCCGAGCCGTCACTTGTCGACTCGGCGCCGGCAATGCCGGTTCGTGCAACCGGGATCCGGATCATGATCGACGTTCCCCTCCCGGGCGTCGACCACACCTGCACTGCCGCCCCGACGGATTCCATGCGCCGCCTCACCGAGTTCCTCAGGCCGAGTCGATCGCCGCCCGCTTCCGCCTCCGCGAATCCACGTCCCCCGTCGATCACCATCACCGATACCTCGTCGTCTGTGCCGTAGGCGACCACCTCGGCGCGCGTGGTGCCCGAGTGGCGCAGCACATTCACGAGGCACTGCTTCACCGCGAGCCCGAGGGCGATGGATGTCTCCCGATCGAGTCGGGACACGGCGGACAGGTCGCCGGTCGGCTCGACATCGAGACCGAGCGTGCGAGACTCCTGGATCGCGCTGTAGAGACCGCTCTCCAACCAGCCCGAGGAGTGCGATCCCCCCGACGGTTCGTCGTCACCCAACCATTCCTCACCGACGAGGATGTTGAGATCCCGTTCTATCTGTTCCTGGAGTTTCGGGCTCAACCCGCCGCCGGTGGAACTCGCGATCGCCGCCAGGTGGCTGAGCACGGTGTCGTGCATCATCGCTGCGGCCTTGACCTCGATGCGGTAGCGGATGGATGCGACCTGCTCGTCACGCGCCACACGGTGCAGCAGGGGCCGTGACCGCCGGAGCTGTCGCTGGCTCACCCAGGTGAGCCCGAGCATGATGATCGCCACGGCGAAGGCCAGGAAGGTGCGCGTGTCGAACGAGAGAGGGTGTCCGGTGACGAGAAGGGCGCCGGCGCCGACGGTCTCGGCCGTCAGGTAGCCGATGACGCACCAGGCCAGGCGCATCCCGGCTCCGAGTCCCGCCCCGCCGACCATCAGCAGTGCGATCTTCGGAAGGGCGATGGAAAAGGCATCACTCGGCAGGATCGGAGGGGACTGCGTGTAGAACGTGATCAGGTACCAGAACGTCGAGGCGCCACCGACGACGAGGTAGCTCACGGAGAACAACAGCGAGCGGGATCGCCTGTACAGCCAAAGCATCACGGCCATCGGAATGACGGCGATCATCGCCGGCCAGAGCGTCTGCTGGGGTCGCTCGGCCTGGAAGACCAATACGATCGCGAATGCCCCGGCGAGGCTCGTCAGAGCGACCGTGTGAAGGGCGCGGAGAAACGATTCGTTCGCGGCGCGTGCCGCGAGGTGCGGCGGAAGCCCCAACGTCATCGGATTGTCCCTCCTCCGCGGTCGAGCTGATCCCTACCGCCGCGAGAGACGCGCGATGATGTACCCCGGATTGCGCACGAATAGTGCCGATCTCAGGCTACAGTCCGCGGATTTGTGCCCCTAGTCCCCAGTTAGGAGGGCAATATATCGAGAACAATTCTCGCTTCGGATGGGTCAGTGACAGTGCGTACCTCAGAACAGTGACGGCTGGTGGGCCGGCGGAAGGGCGGACGCGATCAGGGAGTGCGATGCATCATTTGCTCGCCCGCGGGCCAAGGCGGTCGAGCGCACCGTGCCAGTCACCGGGTCGGCTGATCCGTGGTGAAGCCCGTGCTTTCTCACCAGCGGGGTGATCTTCGCGCCGAGCCACCGGCGATAGTCCTTCGGGGCGTATGCGCTCGAGTCGTAGAGCTGCCGGTAGCGCGGGACGAGCTGCGGATGCGTCTGCTCCAGCCACTCCATGAACCATTCTTTCGCGCCCGAACGCAGGTGGAGGGCCGAGTAGAGCACCGAGGTGGCGCCGGCGGCTTTGACCCGCGAGAGCGCCGAGTCGAGGTGCTCGCGACTGTCGGTCAGGTACGGCAGGATCGGCATCAGGAACACCTCGCAGTCGAGCCCGAGCTCGCGAACGGCCGTCACGGTCGCGAGGCGTGCCGCCGTGGACGGGGTCCCGGGTTCGACCGACTGCTGCAGCCCCTCGTCGAAGATCGCGATCGAAAGCGCGATGCCGACGGGAACGACGGCGCTCGCCTCGGCTAGCAAGGGCAGATCCCTGCGCAGCAGCGTGCCTTTCGTGAGGATGCTGAACGGCGTTCGCGACTCGGCGAGCGCCGCGATGATGCCCGGCATCAGCCCGTAGCGTCCCTCGGCGCGCTGGTACGGATCGGTGTTGGTGCCGAGAGCGACCGGATGGCGCCCCCACCCCGGTTTCGCCAGCTCTCTCGACAGCACCTCCGCGACGTTCACCTTCACGATGATCTCCGAGTCGAAGTCTCTGCCGGAGTCGAGGTCGAGGTATTCGTGGGTCTTACGGGCGAAGCAGTACGTGCACGCATGGCTGCATCCGCGATAGGGGTTGATCGTCCAGCCGAACGGCATGTCGCTGGCGGCCGGAACGCGGTTGAGAGCGGTCTTCGCCAGGACCTCGTGAAAGGTGATGCCGGCGAACTCCGGGGTGCGAACAGTGCGCACGAGATTCGAGAGGCGGGCGAGCCCCGGCAGCGCCGACGGCTCCTCCGCCGCCAATTCCTGTCCGCTCCATCTCATGACGAGAGTCGAACATATATTCGAATGTCTGTCAACCGGCGGTCGCAGCCACTCTGCCCTGACATCCGCTCTCGCGCGGGCATCCACTTACGGTTATTCCGACCACCCGCGGGTGCGCACGCGTCGGTGGTTGGAAATAGGGGAGGTGGTTGAAAAGAGCGGAAGGGTTGCGAAAAGTAGAGGTTGTGGGCGGCCTACGCCGAGATGGCGACCTTCTGCTTCTTCTTCGCCAGCTGCGGCTGCGGGGCGGCCTCGGGCTCGGTGATCTCGAGCACTCGCGCGGTGGCGTCCAGGGTCTTACCGGCCAGCGACGGGTCATCCGACAGCTTCCTGCCGTAGGTGGGCACCATCCGCTTCAGCTGGGGTGTCCACTCCGCGATGCGGTCGGGGAAGCAGCGCTGCAGCACATCGAGCATGATCGGGACGGCGGTGGATGCCCCGGGCGACGCGCCGAGCAGGCCCGCGATCGAGCCGTCCGCCGAGGTGACCACCTCGGTGCCGAACTGCAGCACCCCGCCCTTCTCCGCGTCTTTCTTGATGACCTGCACCCGCTGGCCGGCCGTGATCAGGTACCAGTCCTTCGGGTCGGCATTCGGCATGAACTCCTGCAGCTCGCGGAACTTCGCCGCCTTGGTCGCCAGCAGCTGGCCGACGAGATAGCGCACGAGGCCGAGGTTCGAGAGCCCGGCGGCCATCATCGGGCGGATGTTGTGCGGACGGATCGTCGAGAACAGGTCGGTCCACGATCCGGTCTTGAGGAATTTCGTGTTGAACCCTGCATAGGGGCCGAACATGAGGCTGCCTTCGCCGTCCACGACCCGCGTATCGAGATGGGGCATCGACATGGGCGGAGCGCCGAGGGCGGGTTTGCCATAGACCTTCGCATGATGGCG
>JANYGT010000041.1 GCA_025362355.1 Lacisediminihabitans sp.
AGTCCGGCTGGGTTCCCGCCGAGATGGGGGAGGGGTCGTAGGGGCCATAGGTCCAGATCGGGTTGATTGTGAAGAGCGACGCGATCAGCACGATCACACCGAAGACGACGAAGAAGAATCCGCCTGCCTTCGCCGCGAACACCGGGAGGATCGGCACACCGACGACATTGTCGTTGGTGCGGCCGGGTCCGGCGTATTGGGTGTGCTTGTTGACGATCATCAGCAGGAGGTGCACGCCGAGTGCGGCGACCAGGATCGCGGGCAGCAGCAGTATGTGGATCGAGTAGAACATCGCCACAAGTTTTGTACCGGGGAACTCGCCGCCGAAGAGGAGGTAGGAGATCCATGTTCCGACTACCGGGAGGCCCTTGATCAGGCCGTCGATGATGCGGAGTCCGTTGCCCGAGAGCAGGTCATCCGGAAGCGAGTAGCCGGTGAAGCCCTCGGCCATCGCCAGGATGAAGAGCACGAAGCCGATGAACCAGTTGATCTCGCGCGGCTTACGGAACGCTCCCGTGAAGTACACACGGAGCATGTGGAGGCCGATGGCGGCGATGAAGAGCAGCGCGGCCCAGTGGTGGATCTGGCGGAACAGCAGACCACCGCGGATGTCGAACGAGATGTTCAGCGAAGACGCGTACGCCGCCGACATCGGGATGCCCTTCAGCGGAACATACGAGCCGTGGTAGACGACCTCAGCCATCGACGGCTGGAAGAAGAAGGTGAGGAAGGTACCCGAGAGCAGGATGACGACGAAGCTGTAGAGCGCCACCTCACCGAGCATGAACGACCAGTGGTCGGGGAAGATCTTGCGGCCGAGTTCTTTGACGAGACCGGAGATGCTGGTGCGCTCGTCGATGTAATTGGCTGCAGCACCTGTGATGCGCGAGCCCCGCGAGACGGGGGCCTCCGCTGGACGGGTGGCTTGGACGGTCATGAACGCTCCCAGAAACTCGGGCCTACTGGCTCGTGGAAATCGCTTTGTGCGATGAGGTAGCCCTCGCTGTCGACAGCGATGGGCAGTTGGGGCAGTGGGCGCTTGGCCGGTCCGAAGATGACCTCGCACTCGTGCTCGACATCGAATGTCGACGAATGACATGGGCAGAGCAGGTGATGAGTCTGCTGCTCGTACAGGGCGACCGGGCATCCGGCATGCGTGCATATTTTGGAATATGCGACGATGCCGTTGTAGTTCCATGACTCGCGCCCCGCGGAGGCATGGAGCAGAGCGGGCTCGAGGCGCATCAATAGCACCGCAGCCTTCGCCTTCTGTTCGAGACGGTCTTCTTTCTCGTTGAGCCCTTCCGGGATCACGTGGAAGACCGAACCGAGTGTGACTTCGGATGCCTTGATCGGCGCTCCGGAAGGATCGTGAGTGAGACGGGTGCCCTTCGCCCACATCGTGTGCTCGAGCTGCTTGGCCGGATCGGCTGCCGGTGCGAGGTCGCGGAAGAGAACGATCCCGGGCAGAGGGAAAGCCACCAGGGCACCGATCAGGCTGTTACGGATGAGCGAGCGGCGCCCGAATCCCGACTCCTGATTTCCCTCTTTGAAGATCTCGACGGCGCGTTCGCGCGTGGCTTCCGTGCCGCGGGTCAGGTGTCGGGACTCGGAGAGCTCGTCGCCACGCATGAGGTTCTTCGACCAGTAGATCGCGCCGATGCCGACAGCGAGGAGGCCGAGGGCGATGCCGAGTCCGAGGAAGAGCGTGTTGAGCCGGACGGAGTTCGTGTCACCTGACCGGATCGGGAATGCGACGTAGGCCGCGACGGCGAAGACGCTTCCGACTATCGACAGATAGAACAGTGTGACGACGCGACGCTCAGCCGTCTTGTCTTTCTTCGGGTCGAGGTCGGTCACACGGAGTCGGTGAGGCGGAAGCCCCGGGTTCTCGAATCGATCGGAGAGGATGACCGCGGTGCCGGCGGATGTCGTCGGGGCTGCGGACTTCTCTACGTCGGAACCCGCAGCGACGGTGTTCTCGCCGTCGTCATGCTGCGCCATTGGTCTGCCCTTCGCTCTGCAGGAAGTATTTCACTCTTTGTATCATCTTCTTCTGTGTAAACACCGTTCAGCTGGCCTTGGCGGCGATCCAGATCGTGAATCCGACGACAGCGCCGAGTCCGAAGATCCAGATGAAGAGGCCCTCTGCCACCGGGCCGAGGTTTCCCAGATCGAATCCTCCGGGCGAGGGATTCTTGTCGAGGTACTTGAGGTAGGTGATGATGTCCGCCTTCTGGGCGGGAGTGATGTTCTTGTCGTTGAACACCGGCATATTCTGCGGGCCGGTGACCATGGCCTCGTAGATGTGCTTTCCGGTGGACCCGGTCAGCGGCGGAGCATACTTGCCCTCGGTCAGGGCGCCTCCGGCGCCGGCGACGTTGTGGCACATCGCGCAGTTCACCCGGAACAGTTGCGCACCGGTCGCGGCGTCCGCGTTTCCGGCCGTGTACTTGGAACTCGGGATGGCTGGTCCGGGGGAGAGGCTTGCGACATACTCTCCGATGTCGATCACCTGGGAGTTGGTGAACTGCGGTGGCTTCTTCTCCGCCTGGACGCCCTGGTTGGCGAGCGGCATCCGCCCCGTTCCGACCTGGAAGTTCACGGCCGCGGCTCCGACACCGTAGAGGCTCGGACCCACACCGTCGACGCCCTCGGCACTCAGGCCGTGGCAGGTCGCGCAGTTCGCGGCGAACAGTTTCTTGCCCTGATCGACACTCGACTGGCTGACGGCGGCCGTCTGCGTGTCAGCGGATGCCGAGCCGGTGAACATGGCATAGGTGCCACCGGTCGCGGCGAGCCCGATCACGATCAGCGCCACCGTCGCAAGCGGGGAACGGCGTCCTTTCGAACGCGAGCGGCTGTGTGCGGTGGTTGTGTTTTTCACCATGCTGCGTGTGTGTCCTTGGTCTTTCTCTGGTGCTGCGTATGACTATTTGAGGACGTAGATGACGAGGAAGAGCCCGATCCAGACGACATCGACGAAGTGCCAGTAGTAAGAGACGACGATGGTCGACGTCGCCTCCTTGTGCGTGAAGGTCTTGACGCTGTACGCGCGCCCGATGATCAACAGCATCGCGATGAGGCCACCGGTTACATGGAGAGCGTGGAATCCGGTCGTGAGGTAGAAGGCGGAGCCGTAGGAACTCGACTGGAGAGTGATGTGCTCGCTGACCAGGTTGGCGTATTCGAAGACCTGGCCGGTGACGAACACGGCACCGAGGGCATAGGTGAGGAAGAACCACTCGACCATTCCCCAGTCTTTCGGCTTCCAGCTGGTTCTCGTCTTCTGCAGCTTCTCAGCAGCGAACACGCCGAACTGGGCGGTGAACGAGGATGAGACGAGCACGAGGGTGTTCGCGAGGGCATAAGGAACGTTGAGATGAGGGGTCTCGCCTGCCCAGAGGCCGGGCGATGTCGAGCGGAGTGTGAAATAGATCGCGAAAAGGCCGGCGAAGAACATCACCTCACTGCCGAGCCAGACGATGGTCCCCACCGCGACGACGCTCGGTCTGTTGACGACGGGAGCGGCGAGAGGGCGAGAGACTGAGGTACTGGTCACTGTTCCATTATGGTCGATTTCCCGGGGAGTTTTTGTCATTCACGCCGGGAGTCGAACTGGCCGCGAGGGGCGTTCGGCCATATCGCTAGGATCGCAAGCATGTCATCCGACCTCACCTGGCCCGTGGTTCTCAGCGCTCTCCTAGCGGGCGAAGATCTCTCAATCAGTGAAGCATCATGGGCTATGCAGCAGGTCATGCGCGGCGAGGCGACGGCCGCCCAGCTCGCGGGTTTTCTCGTCGCTCTCCGGGCGAAGGGGGAGACCGTCGACGAGATCGTCGGATTCAGGGATGCGATCCTCGAGTACTCGCTCGCACTTCCCGTCGACCCGATGGCGCTCGACATCGTGGGCACCGGCGGCGATCGCTTCGGAACGGTGAACGTGTCGACGATGGCCTCGATCGTGGCCGCGGCATCCGGGGTCCCCGTCGTCAAGCACGGC
>JANYGT010000074.1 GCA_025362355.1 Lacisediminihabitans sp.
ACTTGAGGTCGCGCGGGACCGCAATGTCCGCGTGCGCGTGATTGGCGACAACCGAACAGCGATCTTCGAGAAGGACGGCACGACTATCGAAGATCCGTTTTAGTGCGCGCGGCTGACGCGCTCTTTACTTGAATAAGCAACGTAACTCGTAGCCCCACACTGCAATCGAGGGCAAGTGATCGAGTCGCCGTAGGCGGCGAGATCGCGCGGCAGCAAATGCTGCGATGCGAAAGAGTCGCAGTACAAGAATGCGGGTCACTGATCGGCGCAAGCCCTCAGGGATGGGCTGAAGCTCAACTCGAGATTTTTTCGGGTGATTCCGCCTGAGTTGAACGATCCCGCCCGTGCTTCGGAAACACCATCTCGAAATCTGAGGTTGTCACGGGAAATTTTTGCCAGGTGTTGATTGTCGATGCAGATCTCGCCGCGATATCTCCCATTCGCCGGTTCGAGAGAAGCTTGCGCGCGCTTGTAATTTCAATCAGCACTCGTTCGAACATTTCAGTACGTGCCCGTAGAAGCGTTAGCTGTTTCAACACACGTTCGGCATACGCACGCGGCTCGTCCACGGCAAAAACGCTAGCGAGGTGCTCCAGCATGGCTATTGGTTCTTTCAGATACGGGAGAAGTTCTGACCCTAAGCGTTCGGGGCCGTACGCCGGATGCTCGGGGTAATACATTTCGACTGCGGTCATAACGCCCGCAAATAGATCTGACTCGCTCTCTGACGTTTCGGTGCTGATGATGCTCTGTGAGTTTACTGAGCGAATTTTAGGCATCTTGAATTCCTTATGTTGGCGGCAACGTGCTTTCCAGCACAGGGATGCACAGTATATGCGCAATGGAAGAGATAAATGCTCTATGGCAGAGCATTTAGATGGCTTTATGCGTTTGCGCGTATCCAATTGTCGTGGGAATCTCGTGGTTGTCAGGCCCTACCGGGCCCGGCCCGGTCTAGCCGGTATGCCAATCAAAGGAATGTCATGACTGCTCAAAATTCACGATCCAGCGACCGCGGTGAGAGGTTGGAAAGCTTTCTCGCCGCGACACCTCAAGCTCCCATCCCGAGACTAGAACCGCTTCCCACGCCAAACCCGGTACGAGTCGAACGTGTAGAAGAGAAATTTGCGTGGATCAACGGCCTCCCGACGCAGCAACAGCAGATCGATCGGATAACAGAAATTGATTTGTGGAGTGTGACCGTATCGGGCGGCGACTTTGGTGCCGCACGACCGAAGGTCACAATCCCATCGGTTGCACGTCCGGATGTTGTTGCGGGCGATTTCGCCTTGCTAACGGGCACTCGTGTGGGTTTCCCAGATGACCCGAATTCAAAGCCCTACTTCATCGCTGTCGCAATCGAGAAAGTTAGCGGTCCTGACCCGCTCGGTGCGCTGCTCGGAGACGCATAATGCAGCGCAATTCTGAAGGTGTGGATTGGGCCATCGCGGGGCCACGGCTGTTCTGGCTAAGCCCGATCTTCAGTGCGTTGGTCGTGTGGATAGCGATCGGGACAGGACAGGCGGCAGAGTGGTCGCTGCCTTCGTCGGGTCTGACCGCCCTCGTCATCCTCGGTCTGATGCGCTTGCTCCGATGCCGGCTGTGCATGGATGCTCTCTTGCGCCGTGACTTCGCCGCAGCTTGGGCTGCAGTGCTGCGAACACCTGAATACCGGGCCGACGGCTACAAGCTACCTATCGGCGAGAACGTGATCGGGCGACGGTGGTGCATCAATATCGCCCAGAGCGGCAATATTCTGGTGGGCGCGACGACAGGGTATGGCAAGAGCAACTTGCTTCGATGCCTCGTGAAACGGGCAATCGAGTCAAGCGAGATCGACACCGTCACACTCATTGATTTGAAGATGGGAGTCGAGTTCAGCGAGTTCGCGTCAGAGGTCAAGGTGTCACATTTTGCTTCGACACCGAGCGAAGCTTTCGCGGCGTTGTTCGCCGCGAAAGTCCACGCAGAGGCAAGACTAAAAACCTTGCCCGATGCCGGACTCCGCGAATGGGTGGGGCCACTCCGGATCATCGTTATCGACGAGGTAGCCGGGTTAGCCCGGGACCGGGCATGTTCTGCGCTGTTCGAATGGCTGGTGAACCAGGGGCGGGCTGCGGGTTACCGGATTATCGCGGCAACTCAGCAACCGTCCGTTGACGTGTTGCCCAGCCTCATCCGACAGGGCTTTGACACCAGGATCGCGCTGCACACGGCCACTGACGATCATGCGCGGACGATTCTGGGGTCGTTACCTGACCACGCCCGGTTCGATACCAAACGGCTCCGCAAGGGCCGCGCGGTCGCGTTGTATCTCGGCAAGTTCTACCTCGTCAGTATTTCCGCAACGGCATAAAGAAGGGACGGGAGGGGTGAGCCACGCAAAGCGCACGGCGCATCCCTCCCCGGAGGTGC
Organism: Lacisediminihabitans sp.; assembly: GCA_025362355.1. Lineage (GTDB taxonomy): Bacteria > Actinomycetota > Actinomycetes > Actinomycetales > Microbacteriaceae > Lacisediminihabitans. Next base: position 2,416 of record JANYGT010000074.1, read on the forward strand.
TCATTGCAACCCCAGACACGGAAACACTCGCTTCACACGACCGAGTCGGTTTCGCGAGAGCGCAGTTTGAGGACTCTCTTAAGTCCCTTTCCAGGATGGATAGTGGCTGGCGGCTGACCTTATATCCGGATGCGGCTGAAGCTGGGGGTTGGTTCCAATCCGCACTCCGACGAACACCGTCGTTCGTATCTGCTGGATTTGCAGCTGACCCGGTCCGCTCCGCCGAAGAAGCAGGCCGTCGCGCCCGGGGGAAGGTTCGCCGGTACTGTGCAGCGAACGGCCTCAACCGGTTGGGTACGCTCACCTTCCGCGGCGAAGGGTGCCACGACCCACAGCGTGTTCGCGAACATTTGGGCGAGTTCTTCCGGGAAATACGAACGTTGACAGGCGGAGAGCCGTTGCCTTATTTGTGGACTCCGGAACTTCACAAAACCCACGGGTTACACGCCCATTTTGCGGTGGGCCGATTCATCAGCCGAACGATCCTGACCCAAGCCTGGCGGCATGGATTTGTGCACATCAAACTCCTCGGCAATCTACCGGTCGGCTCCGGTGGACTGGCGGAAGCGAGAGCGGCAGCGGGATACTTGTCGAAATATATCGGCAAGGGCTATTCGAACCCGACGTCGCGAGTCTTCGGCATGCATCGATATGACCTCGCCCAAGGATTCACCCCACGCGGCATTCCCCTATCGGGACGCTCCGCCGCAGAGGTGCTCGACCTGGCGTCGTCAAAGCTTGGAAGTGACCCGACATTCACCTGGTCATCCGCATCGGTCGAAGACTGGCAAGGCCCGTCTGCTATTTGGGCCCAATGGGGCTCCTGATGACCATCGACCGGGAACAGATGCGCATCTGGCTTGCAGCTTCCTGCGGCGCACAAGGAATAGGTATCGTCGTCACGGACGCAAACCTCATCATGCGCGTCGAGGTACTGCTCCGAAGTGGCGGTGGGGCGGAGCGTCGCGCAGCGACCAGAGCCCCACCGGTTCCGTCGCCGATCGTGTCACCGGCTCCAATTGGGGCGGATGCGGAAAGGATCGAAAGTGCGCCCGCGTGTCTTGGCCGGGGTGATGGTGGCGTAGTCGAGGATCGCGGCGATGATCGCGGCCTGACGGCTTAGATTCAGCCCCGCCCAGCTTTCCCGGAGCGCTGTGCCGTTGCCGACTAACCCGGTCAGGGTGCTGCTTCCGCTGATCTGTGCCAACTGCCGGTTCGTGTTGTAGATACGGGCTTCGATCGGCTCGCGGGCCGCTTTCCACTCAAGGATCGAGATTCCCTTCGCTGCGTAGAACTCGGACAACTCGATCATTTGCGCCTGGTCGGATTGAAGTTCAGCGTTCAGTCCCGCAGTGCGGTCGTCGGCGGCGGTCCGCCCCGCGAGTGCGTCTGCCATCTCGGGGCTATCGAGCCGCAGGAGTACCGCTTCAGTAATCCATTCCTCGACCGGGGCGGCGACGATAGTGAGTCGACCGCACCCGCGATGACTCGGACCTGACATACACACATAGCGACGTGTTTCTCCCCGCACCGAGCTAAACAGCTTCTTACCGCAGGTGCCACAACGAAGCATCCCGGACAGCACGTACCGTCGGGGGACCCGCTTTCCAGAGGTTGTCTTCCGGGCAAAGGTCGCTAGCAACTGCTGGTGTTGCGCTGGGGTGATGATCGCAGGCCACACCGCCGTCGCCACAATCTCGCCGTTGAGGGATCGAAGCCCAGCGATCCGAGAGTTCACGAGAGTGTTCCGGAGAGTACTGGTGTGCCAAATAGCACCGGTCACGGTCGGGATGTGGTTCTCTTGCAACCACAGCGTCAACGAAGCCAACGACTCACCTGCTAGGTACCGTTCCGCGAGTTGGGCAATCACAACGGCCTCCGACTCAACCAGCGTGACCCGATCAGACTCATATCCCCACGGCCGGTGGTAGCCGCCGTTCGGTTTGCCTGACTCTGCGATTTCTCTCGCCTTCCGCTTCAATCGCGCCGACTTCCGCGCCGACTCTTTCGCCGCGACAGCCGCAAGAACCCGGGCGGTGAACATCCCATCATCGTTGCCTAGATTCAGCCCACCGGTCACCGCGATCAACTGAGTTACCCCAGCAGCTTCACAAATGAGGGTGAACTCCTCAAGCTCTATCGGGCGTCTGGTCAGCCGGTCGTTGTTGTAGACGATCACCGCGTCCCGCTGACCTGCAGCGATGTCTTCCAGCAGCCGCTCATAGGA
>JANYGT010000081.1 GCA_025362355.1 Lacisediminihabitans sp.
GTGTGGGTGCCGGTACTGGGGTTTTGTCGGGGCGACAGGATTCGAACCTGCGGCCTCTCGGTCCCAAACCGAGCGCTCTACCAAGCTGAGCTACGCCCCGGACTGTACGTGTAATTCAGCGCTGATCAATCGGCAGTCGACAAGCGTCCGCGAAATAGGCCTTCGCAAGTCTAGTGCACCGGGGATCGGCGCTTGCTGGTGCTGCGGTGCGGGTGGATGCCGCGTTTCCGGCTCCGGTCGAGTGGGTACCTCAAAGTGTCACTTTCCCACCGCGGCGCGGAGTTCTCCCCGGATCGACCCACGGCGGTGGAATGAAATACGGCACCCCATGCTGGAATGCGATCTCCCACCCACCGTCATGGATGCGGTGGTGGTGGAACCCGCAGAGGAGGATCCCGTTGTCGAAGTCGGTGTTTTCGACATCGGACCACCAGATGATGTGGTGTGCCTCCGTATAGGACGGTGGGGCGGTGCATCCGCCGAACGCACAGCCGCCGTCCCTCTCCCCGAATGCGAGCTTTTGCGCGGTGGTGAACAGGCGGCGCGTTTTGCCGAAGTCGAGGACCTCCGACGGCCCACCGAGGACCGCCGGAGTGATGCCGGCCTCCCCGGCCATCCGTCTCGCGGTCCCGGCGGAAATAGTGTCGTTGACACCGTCGATCTCCGCAATCCCCAGCCCGGTCAGCAGTGACTCTTTGGTCATCCGGATCACCATCGTGATCGACGGAATATCACCACCGTGCCCCTTGCAGGACGCGACATGGTGGAACAACTGCTCCGCAGCATCCGAGCGGAGTTGGTCGAGGGTGCGGTCGTCGTCACCGAGGAGCACCTCGTCACAACCGCTGTCGGACGAGCCGCCGTTTGTGCGGCGCTCGTCTTTCGCCCGCCGCAACTCCTGCGACACGGTCGCATCGACCGATGCCTTGACCAGACCTGCGACCTCCGGCGGCATATCCCATTGCGCGCGCACCATCCCGTTGCCCAAGGGAATGAAACGAAAGGCACGCTGTCTATGGTGCAGTTCGTCCCGCGGCTCGGCGCCGTCTTCGTCGAGACGGTCCCGCACTTGCCTGGCCAGACCACGAAGGTCGGCTACCGAGTATCCATCTGCAAGCGAAACGAGCGTTGCCTCCCCGACCGCGCGGGCCGAACTATTGCAACGGATGGATGCGGCCGCGAGCTCTTTCACGATGGCGGCGGCGGAGTCGAGGCCGAGAGTTCCGTCGGCGATCGCAGCAGCCACGACCGGATAGTCGGCCGGCAGCGAACTGCCGTCGATGGCCGTTCGTGCACGGGTCGCGAGACCGACCTCACACAGCCTCATCGCCTCCCCGACGGTGATGCCGAACATGTCGGCAACCAGTTGCGCCGGCCTTGCGTGGCCGGCTTTGCGGGCCATACCCTCCGACCCGAGGGTCAGCCGCGAATGATCGGCTACAAACCCGGCAATCGCGATGCGATGCGAGTCTGTTGCTCGGAGATGAGCGCGAAGGGCAGCCGCATTGGCCAGCACGTCGGGTTCGGTCATCCCCGTGACATCCACTGACGCGGACCTCGACAAGACGCCACCCGGGGAGGCTGCCGCCCACCCGCGCACGAAAGTGTCGAGCGACACGTCGAGGGGTGTGATGGCGGTGGACATAGAACAAGTCTCCCCGTGACCACTGACATTCCCGCGAAGGTCGAATACAAGTGCTGATCTGGGGTTTTACCTGTGGAGAGGGCCCGGAAGCGGTGCCTGTGGAGGAGATGACGAGTGACCGCGGCGGCGTCTCGTCAAGCCCGACAGCCGACGTTCGCATGGCTTTCCCGTGCCAGTGCGACTCCCGCTCAGGGGTTACCTCACTACGACACATCCGCGTCCGGGATCTCGCTGCCATCAGCACTGCATCTCGTCGGGTACAGTGTTCATCGGAAGTCCGGCAGCCTGACTCGGTCAGAAGCTGGTGGATCGTCCGGGGATGTAGCTCAATGGTAGAGCCTCAGTCTTCCAAACTGATCACGCGAGTTCGATTCTCGTCATCCCCTCCACGTGCCTGAGTCTGAGCCCGTCTTTTCCCTGAACGTGCATGGCCACCGTTTCCTGCCCGCGAATCACGCCACCGTGTGACCTTCGGCCCTGTGGGCGAGCCCCGACGTTCGTAGAGTCGAGAGCGAACCGGCACGCCCGATGGTCCACCTCCAGACCACCCGGAGCCGGGCGACGGGAGCATCCATATGTCAGAATTCGACGTTCCGACCAGGGACGAGGTCAGGAGCCTGGCCGGCATCCGCGAACCGGGCTGCGTCTCTCTCTACGTGCAGTCCGTTCCCGGGCCGGAAGCCTGGGAGATGGCGCGAACCGAAGTCCACGCGCGGCTGCGAATCGCGATCGAAGCGCTCGCGGCGGACGGGACGGACGCCGCCACCATCGAATCGCTCGGCACCGCCGTCGACGGGCTGCTTTCCGAACGGAGCTCCTGGCGCCGGGAGACAAGGACTCTGGCCATCTTCGCGAACGGCACGAGTGTCTCGAGTTTCCACCTGGCGGATGACCTCCATGGGCTCACCGCCGTGTCCGACCGATTCGCCATCACTCCCCTGCTCCGCGCCACCACTTTCGGGCATTCGGCTTTCGTGCTCGCCCTGTCGCAGAACGCCGTTCGGCTCATCGATGTCTCCCCCACGATGCCGGCCAGCGAGGTCGCCGTGCCGGGCCTGCCCCGCGATCTGAAGAGCACGGTGGCGCTCGACCTCACGAACGATCGTGAGACACTCGCGCACCTCCGAACGTCGGAAGATCCGAAGGAGCGGATGCTCGAATTCTCACGGGCCATCGACCGGGCGCTCCATCCGGTGCTCGCCCGCTCCGATCGGCCGCTGATCCTCGCCGCGACAGAGCCGCTCGTCAGCATCTACCCCTTGGCGTCGTCCTATTCCCGACTGGCAGACGCCGTGATCGCGGGCAATCCGGAGGAGCGATCCCCCGGGGAACTCGCCACGAGGGCCACGTCGATCCTCGACGATGCGCACGCGGCGGAATTGGCCGCACAGACTGCCAAGTTCCACGGGAGTACATCGCGGGATCTCTCGGATGACACCCTCAACGGTGTCTCCGTTGCCGCGACCATGAAGGAGATCGACACTTTGTTCGTGGACATCGATCGGCGCATGCCGGGCAGTATCGACGAATCCACCGGAATCATCACCCTGAACGAGCCCGGAGATGAGTCGGGGTACGACGTGATCGACGAGATCGTCCGGCGAGCACTGCTATCCGACGCGACGATCTTCGCCGTGCGTGGCGCAGAGGTTCCCGGCAACAGCCCGGTGGCCGCGATCCTGCGCTTCGCGGTCTACGTGTAAGCATCCGCGGATGCGGGCCCCTACCCCGCCGCCAGCAACCAGACGTCCGCGATCGAGGGGTCGTAGTGCCCGGCGGTGCCGGTGTAGGTCATGCGGATCGTGACCTTTCCCGTGCTCGTCAGGGTGCCGTCATCCGGGATCAACAGCTGGTATGTGACTGTTCCCGCTCCCCCGGCCGTTCGGCTGTAGAGGCGCGTCGCGACCTTCGTTCCGTTCACTGTGATGTCGTAGTCTTTGGTCTGCGCCTGGTCGTAGGTCTCTATCGCGCGGAGGATGAACGGCTTGCCCGGCTCGACTGCACCGGTGAACTCGAAGTACGAGCCCGGAGCCGTCACGCCCGAATAGCGACGTGTGAGCCCCGCCTCCATCGACGTTCCGCTCGACGGTGATGCCATCACGCTGTGCGCAGCCTCCGACGTGGTATCGCCGAGGTCGACATGGTCCGTGAAGGTCGCCGGTGGGGTGAGCAGGGCGATCGGCAGGGCATCCGTGTTCGTCGCGAGCACCGTCGTGCCCGAGACGAAGGTCACAGACAGTGGCACGGATTCCGCGGTCACACTCTGCGGGATCGGCACGGTCGTCGGCACTGTCGCGGTCTTCCCGGCGGCGACCACGACATCCGGGCCGACGATCGGCTGCTGCCATCCGGTGGGCGACACGACCACGATGTGGCCGGTGATCGGTGCGCTCGCCGCATTCGCGACAACGGAGGTCACGACAGCGGTCGACGCCGGATCACCCGATGACGGGGTGGCGACGGTCGACGTCAGACTGATGGCCTGGTCGATCGTCACGAGCGTGCTCTGCGAGCTGAAGCTGCGCTGCCCACCCGGGATCCTGGTGAACGTCACGTCCGCTGTGGCCGTGACCGGCCCTGCCGCCTGCACGAGCGGAACCTTCACACTGAACGGGATGCTGCGGCTCGCGCCCGGCAGAAGCACGGCCACGTCGACCGCCGCCGGCGACGCTGCGAGGCCGGACCCCAGCGTGAGACCCACATGTGCCTTCGCCACGATCGACCGGCCGGTGTTCGTGAGAAGCACCGACCCGGCGACCGTCGACCCCGGCAGTGCCGACTTCGCGCCGGTCACCTGAACGGTCAGCCCGACGTTCTTCGGCGACGACTCGAAGTGATATTCGCCGGAGCCGACGCTGATCTCGACCACCCCGTTGGCCTCGGTCACCTTCGTCACGCCGGCCACGGCATCCAGTGCCCGTCCGCCCTCGGTGATCGCCCACCGGCTGATGGCCGGGATACGGATCGTGGATGTCGTGTTGGCGGGCACCGTCGCATCGAGCTTCAGGCCATCGGCGGTCGTCGACCATTTCGAGGCGATCGTGCCGTACACCGAGCGGAGGGAGCCGGCACCCGAGGTGAGCCCGCCACCGACGTTCGGCGCGATGACGCTCGTCTTGTAGCCGGCCGAGGTCGACGAGATGCCACCGATGTTCTGGTACATCCAGTTGCCGACGGCTCCGTAGGCGTAGTGGTTGAAGGAGTTCATGCCGACGTCGCCAAAGGTTCCGTCGGGCTTCAGCGAATCCCAGCGCTCCCACATCGTCGTCGCGCCGGATGCCACCTCATAGCCCCAGGACGGATAGCCCTCGTTGAGCAGCATGCGGTACGCGATGTCGCTGTGCCCGGTCGCCGTGAGCGCCGGAAGCAGCCACGGAGTGCCGATGAAGCCGGTCGAGAGGTGGTAGTTCTTCGCGACGACCTTCGCTACATACTTGTCGCCGACCTGGGCGAGGCGGTCGGACGGGATGAGCCCGAGGCCGATCGACAGGGCGTAGGCGGTCTGGCTGTTGCCGGCCATGGTGCCGTCGGCTGCGAGGTAATGCGAGAGGAAGGCCGCGGTGACATCTTTCTCGAGCTGCGAGTAGCGCGCAGCATCCGCTGTCTCCCCGATCGCGGTCGCCATCGCACTCATCATGCGAGCGTCGGAGGCGAAGTAGGCCGTGCCGATGAGGCTCTGGTCGGTCGGATCGTCGAGGTTGAGCCAGTCGCCGTAGCCACTCTGGGTGCGGATGAGGCTCGGTCCGGACTGCACTGCCACGTAATCCATGAACTTCTTCATGGATGCCCAGCCGGCACGGATGACACCCGTGTCGCCGTAGGTCGTCCAGAGGGTGTTCGGCACGGTGATTCCCGCGTCGGCCCAGCCGCTCCCGCCGCCGATCCCGATCGGATCGGGTGCGACTCCCGGGTAGTCGCCGCTGCCGAGCTGCGCATCCCGCATGTCTTGCAGCCACTTCGACAGGAACGTGAGGGTGCCGGAGTTGTAGCTCGCGGTCGGGGCGAAGACGTTGATGTCCCCCGTCCAGCCGAGCCGTTCATCCCGGGCCGGAGTGTCGGTCGGGATGGACAGGAAATTGCCGCGCTGACCCCAGGTGATGTTGCTCTGCAGCTGGTTCAGCATCGTGTTCGAGGTGCTCAGCGTTCCCGTGGTCTGCAGGTCGGTGCCGAGCACGAGGCCCGTCAGGCTCGAGGCCTTCGGCGCCGCGAACAGGCCCGTTATCTCGACGTAGCGGAAGCCGTGATAGGTGAACTTCGGGGTGTAACTCTCGGTGCCGGTCGTCTTGAAGGTGTAATGGTCCGTCGCTTTTGCGGAACGGAGATTGGCCGTGTAGAGGGAGCCGTCTTTGTTCAGCATCTCCCCGTAGCGGATGCGCACGGTCTGACCGGCAGTGCCGGTCATTTTCAGCGCGACGACACCCACCATGTTCTGCTTCATGTCGTACAGGTAGGCGCCGGCGGTCGGCTGGGTGGCGAGGAACGTGGCCGCGCGCTTCTCGGTCACGCGCACCGGCTCGTCGCTCTGCGGTGTGAGGAGCGAGGTCGGTGCGTCGCTTCCGACGACGACGGGAGTCCAGGATGCCGTCGAGCCCTTCGGCGAGTTCCAGTCGGCCGGCAGCTGGCGGGCGTCGTAGTTCTCGCCGTCGATGATGTCGGATGAGACGATCGGCCCCTTCGTGTTCTTCCAGCTTCCGTCGGTGGTCACGAGCTGATGGGTGCCATCCGAGTAGTCGATGCGCAGCTGTGCCATCAGCGCGGGCGTCGTGCCGTAATGATTCGGTCCGAAGCTCGCGATATTGCCCGAGTACCAGCCGTTGGCGATCATCGCCGCGATCGTGTTGCCGCCCTTCTGCACGAGCTTCGTGACGTCATAGGTCTGGTAATTGATGCGCTTCGTGTAGTCGGTCCAGCCCGGAGCGAGACTCTCGTCGCCGACCCTCGTGCCGTTGATGCTCAGTTCGTAGACGCCGAGCGCGGAGGCGTAGACCCGGGCCGCGGTGACGCGCTTCGCGACGGAGAAGTCCTTGCGAAGAAGAGGCAGGCTGTTGTCGACGGCGAAGATCGACTCGAGCGGGGAGAACGCCTGGTAGGCACCGTTGACGATCGAACCGGCGTTGAAGGGGTTCTTGCCATCGGCGAACGAGGTGTCGAGCAGCGTGCCGTTGGTCGGCGAGGTCACTTTGACGCTGTAAATCGTGGACTGCTCTGGGCCTTCTGCTGCGCTGTTCGCGCGGAATCCGACGTAACCCCTGCTGAAGGTGGTGTCGGTGCGGCGGTCGATCTCGGTGCCATCGAGCGAGGAGATGATGGTCGACCCCTGGTAGGTGACGCTGAAGGTGTGCCGCCCAGCGAGCAACTGATCCTTCGAGATGACCGACGAGATGTCCTTGTTGTCGAGCAGGGTGAAGTTGCCGTTCTGCTTCACGTGCGGGCGGAAGCGCGCAGTTCCGTCCGCGACGGAGAGCTGCCACATGTAGGCGTTGTTCACGTCCGTCGCGCGGGAGTAGAGCCCGAGCACGAGGTTGTCCATGTGGAAGTCGACCGACACGGTGTAGTCGGTCCACTTCGCCAGCGTGGCCGCGTTCGTGTCGGTGCCGCTCACCCATTTACCGGTCCACTCGGACGGGTACAGGATGCCGGTTTCGAACCACGCGGGATCCGCCCAGCCGGTCGCCTTACCCGTGTTGTCCCAGGTACGAACCTGCCACCAGTAGCGACTCTGAGAGGTGAGGGCGGATCCCGCATACGCGACGTTGAGCTGCTCGGCAGAGGCTACTTTGCCCGAGGACCAGACATCCGCCGTCGTGAGCGCAGACCTCGAACTCGCGACCCGCACCTCGTACGCGGACTGTGTCACTCCGCGAGCGGATGACTCGTTCACCCAGCTGAGCGTCGGTGCCGCGCTGCTGATGCCGAGCGGATCCTGCAGGCCGTTGGTGCGTAATCCATCGACGGTGCTCCGAGAGTCGTAAGACTTCGCGTGCGCGCCTGCGGCCGTCGCCGATCCGGCGGAGAGTCCGGCGGAGAGGAGGAGGCCCAGCGTGAGGGCGAACACTGAGATCGCCGAGATCCAGGGTCTGAGGATGCTCGGTGCTCGTCGGTGGGTGTCGGTTCCGTGCGTCATCGCTTGGTCCAATCGTCATCGAATGGGGTGTGCGGGAAGTGATGGTGATTCCCCCGTGCGCCGTTGAATCGATTCAACAACTCGCCGGACCCCACGCTACCGTCGCGGGATCGAACCTGTCAACGTGCCGAACATCGGCTGAGCGATATATCGGGGCCGACTGAATCTCTTCCGTGAGTGCCCGCAGGCAAACGCGCCGTCGCTCCCCTTCACAGCATTTGGCGATCATGGTCTGAACGCGAATCGCGAGTCGACTCTCGCGAG
>JANYGT010000120.1 GCA_025362355.1 Lacisediminihabitans sp.
GCTGGCGGCAAAGAATCCAGATGACCGGGTTGTTGCCGGGTGCATGCCCGAACTCAACAATGTTGACCTCGTCGCTCTCAGACGCCGTATCCAACACGGTTACAAGGCAATCGGAGTCGGCCGTAACTGCGCGCAACAAAGCGCTCATGCGCGCCTCGGAATAGGGCGGAAAATAGGCATAGTAACACCTTCCGAGCTTCCCCTTTCGATGGATCTTCAGCTCGCCGTCTGAATAGCTCGTTGTCGTCCGCGCCCAGCTGTCGCCACCTTCGCTAACCCAGCTCGCAAAGCCCTCCCAACCGCTCGGGATGAGGGAATCGCCGGCGTTCTCGATTACGAGATCAGTCGCTTCGCCATACTGCTCTATGACGAAATAATACCACTGCGTGAAACCAAGGACAGGGTCGGCGCGAAGTCGCAGTGCAATGTCGCCATTTGCCCGAACGCCAGCCAGGATGATGTTTCCGCCATAGAAGTCCGAATTGACTATCATCCGACGACTGCCGCTGGCACCGGGATCATTGGGCCAAGGGAAGCTTGTCAGGGGCGCTGCTACGAGACTCCCCACTACTCCCGATGGATTCAAGGTAGATGTCCCGGATCCGGCGCGTCTTTGGCCATGCTCGGCCACTGCCGATCACCCGCCCATCTATCTCGAAGACCGGGGCCACGCCGCCAAGGGTTCCGGTCGTAAACGCCTCGTCGGCGCTATAGACTTCAGCAAGCGTGAAGTCCTTCTCAAGGACAGTCCCAACCTGGTCGCGATAGAGTTCGATGATCTTTCGGCGGGTGATCCCGCAGAAATTGAAGGATCCTGTGGACGTCCACAATTCACCACTCCGAACGATGAAAAAATTGGTGGAATTGCAGCTCGCGACGAACCCCCGTGGATCTAGCATTAGGGCTTCGTCACATCCTACACCAATCGCCTGAAGCAAAGCCTGGATGTAATTCAACCGACTGTGCGAATTCAGGCGCAAATCGAACACGTCGGGCGTGCTGCAGCGAATTGCCGAAGTCATCAGGCGGAGGCCGGATTCGAACGTGTCTGGCCTAGGCACCTTATATTCAGCCACGATCACAATGGTCGGTTTGCCGATGGCAAAGCGCGGATCCTGATTCGGAGTTTTCTTGATGCCCCGTGTGACCATGAGCCTGATGTGCACATCGTCGTGCATGTTATTGCGGTTAAGCGTTGCGGAAATCGCCTCCTTTAGCTCCTCCGGGCCCATTCCCACGTCAAGCTGGATGGCCTTGGCGCCTTCGTAGAGGCGTTCGAGGTGCGCATCGACTGCAACGATCTTGCTTCGAACCAGCCGCAGCCCCTCCCAGACACCGTCACCAAGCACAAAGCCTGCATCAAACACGGAAACCTTCGCATCCTGACGCTTTGCAAACTCTCCGTTGACGTAGATCAGTACGGCTTCGTTGCGACTATCCTCTACATAGCCTTGCGAGCTCACGGTCGATAAGTTTGAGTGCGTCATTCTTAACCTGTCGGCTTAAATTGTTCAGATCTGCGATGATCAAGGCAAGCAAGACCGCCGCGCTCGAGTGCACCGATGTTCCAGCTGGCCTGTCCTGCTCTCATTTGGAACGCTTACGACCCGAAAGGCTGACGTCTTGTTCAAACGTCATCAGCAGCTGGTGACCCGGCAATCCCGACTGGTCGACCTCGGAGCTCCAACGCGCTCTTGCCTTGCGGAACAGCCGATCCAGGACCACGTTATCAGCGGTCGAGAACCGGCCGAATGCTACACCCCGTTTCTCCAACCGCGTCCGTGCCTGGACAGCTTCTCGATCGAGCGAGGCGCAGCCACTTCTGATGGCCTTGCTGCTCGCCCGCAGGAGCTCGCTCCGGACCCTCTCCGGAAGGGCCTGCCAGCGGTCCTCCCTGATGACATAGCTGAGCACGACCGATCCGAAATCGCTGCGCTGCGTTGCCGAGTTTACCCAGCCTTGCATATTGTACAGTTCGACCGTGCGGGCAGGGATTAGACCGCCCGCCATTTTCCCCTGCGTCACCGCTGCCGAAATCTGATCGGGATCGGTCCGCACTGGTCGGCCGCCCAGGGTCTGCACGGTCAGATCCATCGCATGGTTGATGGTTCGTAACTTTAGCCCCGCCAGCCCTGCTGGGGTCGAGGGGACCTGCGGTGC
>JANYGT010000124.1 GCA_025362355.1 Lacisediminihabitans sp.
CGACGAACTCGGTCGACCCGATCCCGAATCCGCCGAGAGCGAGTGCCAGTAGAGCGAGTCGGGTGCGCGCGGGCGAGAGCAGCGGGGTGAAAGTCTCGGTCGAACTCACTGCTCTGTGGTGCTGTCTGTCACGGGTGGCGAACCATTCGGATCTCGGGGACGTGGGAGAGCTCGCCGTCGAGCATCTTTCGGGTGCCGTCTGCGACGAACCCCTGTCCACTGTAGAACGCCCTCGCCCGCGGGTTGTCCTCGAGCACCCAGAGGCTCGCCGGTCCATCGCCGACGACGGCGTGCAGAAGAGCTGTCGCAAGTCCGGAACCGTGGGTCGCCGCATCCGTGTACAGGGCGTAGAGCTCGCGAGGCGTCGACGCATCCTCGGCTCTGCCCGGTCCGGAGAGGGCCCAGCCGACGATCGAGCCGCCGAGGATGCCCACCCACTGGATGACGTCATCCTCACCGAACCGGGCACGGCGGCTGGCCACCTCGCGTTCGGCGAGCGCCTCCATCCGGTCGAGGAACGATTGCTGCATCACGTGCGAGTAGGCGGCGCGCCACCCGGCGATACGGAGGCGCGTGACGCCCGCCATGTCATCAACGGTCGCCGGGCGGATGCTCCACTCACTCATCCGCGCCCGACCACGTGCACTTTTTCCAACCACTTACTTGTGGGCACAGGCAAGTGGTTGGAAAAAGGGTAAGTGGATGCGTCAGGCGCCATCGGCGATGGCCTGCTCCAGCCGCTCGACCTTTCCGGTCAGCTCACCACTGTGGCCGGGGCGGATGTCGGCCTTCAGCACCAGCGAGACGCGCGTTCCGAAGGCGCCGACCGCATCCGTCGCCCGCTTGACCACGTCGAAGACCTCATCCCACTCGCCCTCGATGGTGGTGAACATCGAATCGGCGTGGTTCGGCAGACCGGAGTCTCGAACGATCGTGACGGCCGCGGCGACGGCGTCGTGCACGGAGTCGTCGCCTCCCGGACCTCCGCTCGGGGCGACAGAGAATGCGACGAGCATCGTGAATCCTTCCCAGGGAGTTGGCGTTCAGCCGGCGAGCTTCGGCAGGTCAAGCCTGCCACGATCCGCCGGGCTCGCGAGATCGAACTCGGGCGCGCGCGCCAGCTGCCATAGTGTCGCCGCAGCCCAGGCGAGAAGCACCAGCAGCAGCACGTCTTTGGCCGTGATGACGAGCAGCATCAGCACGTTGAGATCGAGGAGGTAGCTGTAGAGGTACGGGTAGATGATCTGCGTGAGGCCGGCGATCACCAGGCACACGATGGCGGGGAATCGGAACGACCGACCGCGACCCCCGACCCGGGTCGCCATCCCGAGGATCACGACGACCGCGAACCAGGTGATGTACTGCGGCGATCCGACCTTGTTGAAGACGATGAATGCCGCGATGATGGCGAGCGAGAGCGACGGGAACACCTGCTCGACGGGAGCGCGGTTCCGCACCGCAGCGACACCGATCAGCAGGACGGCGATGACGACGATGGCGAGGAGCGGGGTCATCAGGGAGGTCGCGACATCCACTCCGGTGCCCCTGATCTGCCAGGTCAGGAGGTTCCTGTCGTAGTAGACGATGGTGTCCCTCGCACCGGCGAATGCCCGCCAGAGCCAGATCGTCGACACCGGCGCCTCGACCTGCAGCCCGCGGCTGGTCTGCGCGGTGATGAAACTGAAGACGTTCGCCCCGCCTCCGAGAGCGAGGGCGACGGCGACGATCGCCGCACTGGTCAGCGCCGCGGTGACGAGCAGGGTCACCCGTTCCCGGAAGGCGATCACTGCGGCGAAGACGATCGCGGCCGGCCATACCTTGATCCAGGTCGCGATCGTCAGCAGCACAATGGCCGCACGAGGGCGGGATGCGATGATCACGACCCCGACGATCGCGATCGGGATGGTGACCGAGTCGATGCGTCCGAGCGCGATCGGACCGAGCAACATAAGGAATCCCAGCCACCACCAGGCGATGCCCGAGTTCTGCCTACGGTGGCCCCAGCCGATGATGACCGCGAATGCGGCGGCGTCGAGCAACATGATCATCGCGAGCCAGGTGGCGGAGTATTCGGCAACGCCGAAAGCGCGTGCGGCGAGCATGGGGAGAAGAGCGACGATCGGATACACCCAGGGTGCATCGAGGCCGACCCAGTAGTGCGAGATGATCCCCTGGTCAGTCCAGAAACGATAGACGATCGAGACATCGCCGAGCGGCAGTCCCTGGCCGAAGAGGTCGACGGCGCCGAGCCACAGGTGCACGAGCACGAAAGACGACCAGAGAAGCGCCGGGCTGGTGGCGATCGACTGCCGGGCGTCGTTCGTCACAACCTCACAGTAGCAACTGCGACATGACGGACGGCACCGCGCCGATGAGATCGAGGATCGTGAACGGTCCGCCGCCTCCTGCGCGCGTCGCCGCAAGACCATGGATCACGGATGCCGTCGCCGCCAGTTGGGCGAGCGCCGCCGGGTCGCGCGCGATCGACTCGCTGTGTGTCGCGACGAGAGCCCCGAGGATGCCGCCGAGCGCGTCTCCGGCGCCCGCCGTCGCCAGCCACGCGGGCGCCGATTTCGCCATGATGCGGGTGCCCTCCGGTGAGGCGACGTAGGTCGAGTTGCCCTTCAGCAGAACGGTCACGCCCAGTTCTTCGGCGGCGCGCACCGCCCAGGCCGCAGGATTCGCAGCGATCTGCTCGCGACTGGCGTCGATCACCCGTGCGAGCTCGCCGAAGTGCGGGGTGATGATGACGGGCCCCACCGCACGCCGGACGAGGTCGAGCGCGCCGGCGTCCAGAACAGTCGGGAGGCCCTGACCGACCGCCACCTCGAGACGGCCGGCCGTTTCGGGGTCGCGGGTGGCGGCATCCATTCCCGATCCGAGCAGCCAGGCCTGCACGCGGCC
>JANYGT010000153.1 GCA_025362355.1 Lacisediminihabitans sp.
GCTTGACGGCCGCGCGCTTCAGCGTGCCACTGAGGGTCATGAAGATACCGGCGTCGGAGGTGGCCTCGATCAGGTCGGGCGCGGTCTCCATCGGGATGCCGGTGATCTCGATGAGATGACGGCAGACGGCCTCCGCATAGCGCGGATCGGCGGTGATCCCCGTTCCGATCGCGGTCGCGCCCATGTTGATCTCGTTGAGCCAGGGAACAACCTCGGCCAGGCGGTCGTAGTCCTCGTCGAGGGTGTGCGCGAATCCGCCGAACTCCTGGCCGAGCGTCATCGGCACAGCATCCTGCATCTGGGTGCGTCCGATCTTCAGGATGCCCCTGAACTCGACCCCCTTCGCCGCGAACGCCTCGGTGAGCAGGCGATGCTCTTCGAGCAGGCGGTTGACGCCGAAGACCATGGCGAGCTTGATCGCAGTCGGGTAGACGTCGTTCGTCGACTGGCTGCGGTTCACGTCGTCGATCGGATGGAAGTGCTCGTAGTCACCGAAGGGGTAGCCGAGCAGCTCGAGGCAGCGGTTGGCGATCACCTCGTTGGTGTTCATGTTCGTCGAGGTCCCGGCCCCACCCTGCACGACCCCGACGACGAACTGCTCGTGCAGCGCCCCGTCGACGATCTCCTCGCAGACCTGTTCGATCAGCTCGGCCTTCGCGGCGTCGAGCACCCCGAGCTCGCGGTTCGCCCGTGCCGCCGCCTGCTTCACTCTGGCGAGCGCACGGATGAGGTCGCGGTACACCGAGATCGGCCGACGCGTGATCGGGAAATTCTCGAGCGCACGCGCGGTGTGGATGCCCCAGTAGGCCTCAGCCGGGATCTCCATCGATCCGAGCGAGTCGGTCTCGGTCCTCGTGCGCCCCCTCGGCACATCGATGATCGTGATCGGGGTGGTCGGCGCCGTGTCGTCCTGCGCTGTCTCTGTCATGGTCGTATCGTCCATCGGGCTGCGGCTCCATTGCCTGTCGAATGCTTGTGGCGGTGTTGCTTGCGGATCTGGCATCGCGACCCGCTCGTGGCGGATCGACCAGACGAGCTTATCCTCCAGACCGCCCGCCAGACTCGGCACGCGGGGGCGAAAACGGGGCCGACGCGAACGTGACCACTCCGGGGGCGTGTGCCTGCGGCTAATTCCCAGTAATCTGTGGATCGACGACAACCGCCGAAGGGAAGCAGCGTGTTCGAAGAAGACGTTACTGTGCCTGCAGGCTGGTATCCCGACCCGATGGGACTTCCCCAGCTCCGCTGGTGGAACAATCACGCCTGGACGGAGCTCACGACCGAGGCACGCCCGCCCCTCGTGATGCAGCAGCCGACCACTCGCACCATGTATGCCGACGATGAACTCCCGACCCGTCGACAGCAGCGCGAACAGCGCGAACGCGAAGATGAATACGCGCGGCTGGCCACCGATGAGGGCGACGAACGCGACGCCGTCGCCGCCCAGGTCGCGCTGACGACGACCCTCCGCGAGATCGATGCGCCGGTGTCCGCCGAACCTGCCGCTGCTGTGACGACGGAGTCGCCGGTTGCGGCTGCTGCCGAGAGGGCTGCCGAGACCGTCGACGCCGCTCCTGCGGCCATGGCTACCGAGCAGATGTCGGCGACCCGCTATCAGGAGCGAACCGAGATCGACGAGGGTGATTCGGCGCCCGCGGATTCGGTTACGGGTGCGGCTCGAACCGGCGCCGGCGGATACGATGCATCCGGATTCGCCCGGTCGCCGTTCCCGGCGCGAGACACGGCGCGACTCGCGGACTCCTTCGAGTCGATCTTCCAGCCCCGCTCGGCGACCTCGGCCGTATCGGCCCCGAACGCGCTCTACGAGCGTTCGCAGACCGCAGATCCGACACCCGACGACACCCGAACGACGAACTCACCACGCTTCGCCGTCTACACGGCGCCCGTCTGGATCATCGCACTCATCCCCCTCTTCCAACTCGTGGTCGGGTTGCTCTGGCTGGTCGGGTTCGGAGCCGTTCCGAATACCGGACTCAGCGTGGCGGCGTTCGTCGTGCCGTACCTCCTCGTCATCGTGCTCGCCATCGCCGACCGCGCGATCCTGCGCCGGATCGGCCACGAACACACCGCCCACTGGGCCTGGGCAATCCTCTTCGCGCCCGTCTATCTCATCGCGCGGTCGATGTCCCTCAGCCGCTCCGGCGGCCTCGGCCTCGGCCCGCTGCTCGCCTGGTCGGCTCTCGGGATGCTGCAGGTGGCCTCGGTGCTCGTCGTTCCCGGCATGCTGCTCTCGGTGCTGCCCACCGTATTCGCCGCGCAGGCCGAGCAGTCGGTGGCGGCCGGGGCGACGGTGATCGGGGCGACCCTCGACGTGCACTGCCCGTCGCCGCCCCCACTGCTCATCGGGCAGCAGTTCACCTGCAGCGCGACATCCACGACCGGACACGATCTCACGGTGACGGTCAGCCTCCAGCGGGCGAACGGCTGGATCAACTGGCGCGTCGACGACTGGGGCAACACCTTCAAGAACTAGTTCGGGGCGCCCTCGACTGCGAACCTGGGTGGCTCGTCGTCGCGAACCCCTGGCATACCCTTGACGAGTGCCTGACGACCCCCTAGACGATTCCGACGGCAGCCCGGGCGTCGACGACGGAAGTCTCACGCCAGCCGAGCGGCGTCGACTCACCCGCACGACGAGCGACCGGGCGATCACGACCACCCTCGCGCTCACGGGCCTCATCGCCGCGTTCATGCAGACGCTCGTCACCCCGATCATCCCGCAGCTGCCGACGCTGCTTCACGCCTCGAGCACGGACGCCACCTGGGTGCTCACCTCCACGCTTCTCGCGGCCGCCATCTCGACGCCGATCAGCGGACGCCTCGGAGACATGTACGGCAAGCGGCGCATCGTGATGGTGCTGCTGGCGTGCATGATCGTCGGGTCTGTGGTCTGCGCACTCTCGACGACGCTCATCCCGATGATCGTCGGCCGGGTGCTCCAGGGGGTCGCGCTCGGCGTGATCGCCCTCGGCATCAGCATCCTGCGAGACGTGCTGCATCCGAAATCACTCGGTGCGGCGGTCGCCCTCGTGAGTGCCACCCTCGGGGTCGGTGGCGCCGTCGGCCTGCCGATCGCCGCGGTCATCGCGCAGAATTTCGACTACCACTACCTGTTCTGGCTCGCCACCGCGCTCAGCATCCTCGCGCTGGTGCTCGTCGCCAGGATCGTGCCGGTCAGCACCCTCCGGTCGGGCGGACGCTTCGACTTCGTCGGGGCCGTCGGTTTCGCGATCGGCCTGGTCGGCATCCTGCTCGCCATCTCGAAGGGCAGCGAATGGGGCTGGACGAGCCCGATCACACTCCTGCTCTTCATCCTCGGCATCGTCGTGCTCGTGGCGTGGGGATTTTTCGAACTTCGCACCACCGACGCGCTCATCGACCTGAGGGTCGCGACTCGCCGACCCGTGCTGCTCACGAACCTCGCCTCCATCTCGATCGGCTTCACCTTCTTCGTGACGACCGCGGCGTTCCCCGTGTTGCTCGAGGCGCCGACATCGACCGGTGTCGGACTCGGCCAGCCGCTGCTTCTCGCAAGCCTCTGCCTGATGCCGCTCGGTCTCGTGATGTTCTTCATGTCTCCGGTTGCCGCGCGGCTGTCGAACGCCCGAGGACCGCGAACGAGCCTGATCCTCGGCGGGATCATCATCGCCGTGGCATTCGGCGTCGCCGTCGTGCTGCACAGCGAGGTGTGGCACGTGATCCTGATCTCGACGATCGTCGGATTCGGGGTCGGGTTCGCGTATGCCGCGATGCCGACGCTGATCATGCACTCCGTACCGCCGACCGAGACGGCGGCGGCGAACGGACTCAACTCGGTCATGCGAACCCTCGGTTCGACGCTCGCGGCGACGATCGTCGGGCTCATCCTCGCGTCGAGAGTCGTGGTGGCAGATGGCCGGGCCATCCCGACGGATGCCGCATTCCAGCTGGTGTTCGCCCTCGCGACGGCCGTGGTGATCGCCGGCGTCGTCACCGCGTTCTTCATCCCGCGGCGGGACACCGCATACGGCAATACGGCGAGCATCCCCATCCAGCGCGGCTAACACGCAGTAAGGCTGGCTCGCAATACAGCTGACAGAGACGGTTTCGGCTCGCCCTCGTACGATTTGCCGGTACCCGCTACCGCTTTGCTGCTGGAAAGACACACCGTGACTCGGGGGCGACGGTCTCGTATTCGCGTCGGGCCGATGCGGGGATACCCCCGTATTCCGCACTGTCCTTCGCTGAAACCGCCGCCGCCCGGGTGTCCCCCGGTGGTGCTGTTTAGAAGAATAATCGCGCTGATCACGGGGGTGCATCCCCCATTACGGGTAACCCCCGAAGGGGAGTCCGCATTTAGGGGGACAGAGGTCGGCCCCCGATCAATCCAGAACGTCGTATCGCAGGTGCAGAACGCCGACACCCTCCACCGAGCTGACAAGCCTCAGTCGCGATGTCTTCGGCTGTTCGGCGAACAGCGATTTGCCGCGACCGAGGAGGATCGGCACGAGGGTGATGACGAATTCGTCCACGAGCCCGACGCTGAGCAGAGCTTGCACAGAGGATCCGCCGTGCATCATGACGTTCCGATCGCTTGCCGCTGCTTTCGCCTGCGAGACGGCCGAGTGGAGGTCGGTGAGGTAAAGCGCATTGCCGCGAACCGCAGGCACGGGTTCGCTTCGGGTGAGCACGAAGATCGGTTCGCCGTCGTGGTGATCGCCGCCCCATTCGCCGGCCCACTCGAAGGTGTGACGCCCGGTGATAACCGCGCCGCTCGCCATCATCTCGCCGAAGATCTCGGCGTTCACGCCGTACTCGGGTCGGAAGGAGGCGGGGTTTATGTTGCCGTCGGTGAGCCAGGCGTGCAGGGGCTCACCGCCGACCCCGAGGCCGCGACCCGGACCATCGTCCGCCGCGGCGATGAAGCCGTCGAGGGACATGGACATGTAGACGATGAGCTTGCTCATTGGTACTCCTTGCTCCTTCGGGCTCCTTGCGGGCTCGGGCTCCTTGCGGGCTCGGCGCCTTGCGAGTTCGGGTCGCACGACGTGATCGCTGTGGGTGGCCTGATGATGGCACACTCCACACGGCTGATGTAATTCGCGCTCAGACAGGAGACGGGTATCTGAGCGCGAATTACATCACCCCACAAAGGGATGGGCGGGGGCCATCGAACGCATCTTCGCCGCGAACGCGCGACAATGCGGCACGTGACATTGCGCCGCGGGAGGGGTGCCTCAGCCAAGACTCCGTGCGTATGGTGACGAGGGAAGTTATCAATCCGGCATCGAGCGCCGGGCTCTGGAGGCGCACGTGATCGAGACTCCCGACTACCTGTCACCGTGGATGTCGACGCAGAGATGGTTCGCCGGCAAAGGACGCGCGCCGCAGTTGCAGATCATCGGCGGCTTTCCCCTGGCCGGCAGCAGTGGCGACAGCGACGAGGCGATCATCCGGGTGCACCTCGTGCTCGACAGCGCCGAGAATCCGCTGCTCTACCAGGTGCCGCTCACCGAACGGAGATATCCACTCGCGGGTGCCGAGCACGCGCTGGTCGCGACGGTCACCGACGAGCACGGTGCGCGCTACATCTATGACGGACCGCACGATCCGGCATTCGCGAGTGCGCTCCTCCGCCTCATTCTCGACGAGGGAGATTCCGTCGCGGAGGACGGATCGGGCCGCGTCGCCGCGTTCGGCCATCGCGATCTCGACCACAACACGCGCATCCTCGGGTCGAAGGTGCTCGGCGGCGAACAGTCGAACACCTCCATCGTCTTCCAGACGACAGACGACTCCGGGGCGCCGGCGATGCCGATCATCTGCAAGCTGTTCCGGGCGATCCACGACGGCGAGAATCCGGACGTCGTGCTCACCGCCGTTCTCGGAAACGCCGGAACGAGCGTCGTGCCGCGCACCGTCGGCCACCTCACCGGGCGTTGGCCCGACACCGGAAAGCTCGACGGCATGGCCACCGGACACCTCGCTTTCGCGCAGGAATTCCTGCCCGGCGTAGAGGACGCCTGGCGGGTCGCCCTCGCCTCCTCGGAGCTCGGCGAAGACTTCAGCGAGGGCGCACGGACGCTTGGAGAGGCGACGGCGGAGATGCACGAGACGCTCGCCGAGGCACTCCCCTCCCGCGCGGCGACGCCGGCCGACATCGCCGCGGTGATCTCGAGCATGCGCGAGCGGTTCGAGGTCGCCGCGCGAGAGGTACCTGCCCTCGCGGTTCACCGCGAGCATCTGGACGGCGTCTATCAGCGGGCGCAGCAGAGCCCGTGGCCCTCCTTCCAGCGCATCCACGGGGATTTCCATCTCGGACAGGTGCTCGCCGTCCCCGGGCGGGGGTGGGTCGCGCTCGACTTCGAGGGCGAACCGATGCGCTCGATGCGGGAGAGATCCGCGCCCGATTCCCCGCTTCGAGACGTGGCCGGAATGCTGCGCTCCTTCGACTACGTGGCCGGATCGTTCGCGCTCGCCCACCCCGGAGCAGACGCGCACGAGTGGGCCTCGGCCGCGCGGCGGGCCTTCCTCGACGGCTACATCGCTCGGTCCGGTCGCGACCTCCGCGAGCACCGTGCACTGCTCGATGCGTTCGAGATCGACAAGGCCCTCTACGAGGCCGTCTACGAAGCGCGCAACCGGCCGGCCTGGCTCTCGATCCCGGTCGAGGCGATCGAGAGGCTCGTCGAGCGCTGACCGGTCGCGCCTGTCGGGACCCTTACGCCTCGGCCGCGTCCAGCGCCAGCGACAGCAGGTGCACGAGGGCCTCGAGCTGCACGCTCGACTCCGCAGCCGCCTCGGTGTCGTCGCCGTCGAGAGCGCGAGCGGCGAGGCCGGCCTTCGAGTCGATGAGCTCGGCGATCTTCGCGTCGATCGTCTGCGAGGCGATGATCCGCCACGCGGTCACCGGCTCCTCCTGGCCGATGCGGTGCACCCGATCGATGGCCTGGGTCTGCTCGGCGCTCGTCCAGCTGAGTTCGGCGAGCACGACGTTCGACGCGGCCTGGAGATTGATCCCGACGCCGGCCGCGGTGAGGGATGCGACGACGACGGAGACATCCGGATCATTGTTGAACGCGTCGACCTGGGCCTGGCGGAATGCGGCGGTCTGATCCCCGCGGATCGACACGGTGCGGAGTCCGCGCTTTGCGAGCGTCTGCTCCGCGGCATCCATCACATCGATGTGTTTCGCGAAGAACACGACCTTGCCGACCGACCGCGCGAGCTGGGCCGTGTAGTCGGCGGCGAGCACCGCCTTCGCCTGGCCGATCTTGCGCACCATCGTGAACACGTTCTCGCCGGTCTTCGCAGCCTTCGATTCGTCGAGCTCTGCGTGCGCGACCATCCGTACGAGGTCTGAGCGCTCGTGTTCGGTGCGCGACAGCGAGACGGCCCGGTTGTAGCGGTCGAGCAGTCGCTTCGAAAGCGCGGCCTCGGCCTCGCGGATGCTGCGCCCGAGGTCATCGTCGAGCTCGACGGGCAGGTCGGCGATGCGTTTCGCCGGCAGGTCGGACGCCACGTCGATCTTCTTGCGGCGCACGATCCCCATGTCGATCACGGTCTGGCGGGCTTCGGCGAAGAAGCCGAAGTCGGCGGGGGTCAGCCCGTTGTCTTCGAGCGCCTCCATGAGAACCGAGGTCGGCTTGTCGCCGTCGATCCAGCCGAGGAACTGCCAGATGGCGCGGAAATCCTCGATGGTGTTGATGAGCGGGGTGCCGGTGAGGGCGATCATCAGGGCGCGAGGGCTGCGCGCGACGATGCTCTGCGCGAGCGACAGCACGTGCTTCGACCGCTGCGATTCCCGGTTCTTGATGAAGTGGGCCTCGTCGACGACCATCCCCTTGAATCCGAGCGTGCGAAGCCAGCCGATGTGCCGGTCGAGCACGTCGTAGTTGACGATGACGACATCCGCGAACGCGTCGAGGTTCTCTCCGGAGCCGTGGATGACGGTGGACGAACGGTTCGGAGTCCAGAGCTCGACCTCCCGCGCCCAGTTCATCTTCACCACGTTCGGCACCACGACGAGCAGTGGATAGGAATGCGTCACCTCGGCGGCGAGCAGCGCCTGCGCGGTCTTGCCGAGCCCCGGCTCGTCGGCGAGCAGGTAACTGCGGTGACCCTCGCGGGCACTCGCGACGAATTCCGCCTGGTGTTCGAAGAGTGTGAGACCGCCCGGCACACGCCGGTCGGAGGCGCTCGGCTCAGGAAGTTCCATGCTCGCGACGTTGCCGCCCGCGCCGTATTCGAACGCCCGGAACAGCGGTTCGAGAAGCTCCCAGTTGGCCAGCCTCCGCGCGATCGGCTTCGCCTTCACCGGTTGGCTGAAGTCCGGCGCGAGGAACGGATTCGACAGTTGTCTGGCGATGACCGACTGCGGAACGACCTGCTTCTCGGCGGCCGGGGCCACAACGGCCGCTTCCTTCACGATGATGAGATCGTCGGGCGACAGCTCGACGCCGGCGGCGATCAGCATGTCACGCCGCAGCTTCTGCGCAGCCCCCGTCACCGCGGTCTCCTCGGCGAGCAACTGGATGAGGGAGGTGTCACGGGCAGCGGTCTTCGCGAGGATCGTCGCGACCCCGTCCAGTCGCTTGAGGGTCTCCGCACGTTCGGAGTCGCTCGAGACGGTGTCGGCCTTCGCCCTCGCCCGTTCCTCACGCATGAGAAGGGCGATCACCTGGAATTTCGTGCGATTCGTCGGACCGACCTTGCCGCGCTCGGCGGCGCCCTCGACCTCGCGCACGGCGCGGGCGAGCACCGGGATGACACCGACGTCATCCGCTCCCCGTGACCGACGTTGAGTCGACTGCCGCGACGTCGACGATCGCCCACCCGACTGTTTGCGCTTGGGTTGCCCCTGCTGCCCCTGCGCAGCCTTGCCCTGCGCCGACTGTCCCTGCGCCGACTGTCCCTGTGCGGACCGAGCCATGCTTCTCCTGGATCCCTGCTCAAAACCAGACGCCGGCGCGGTGCCGGAGCCGACCCCGTGCTCACATCGAGTGCGGTTCCTGTGGCTTCCCCTGAGGAAATCCTCGGATTGCGGATGTGAGGCGACCAACCCTGCCCTGAGCAACTCATCGCCGAAACTACGGGCGGCAAGGTCGGGACGATGAGGGGGTTCGTCGGGAGCTTCTACAAGTTTACCGTCATATTCAGAGGATTTGTCGCCATAACACCCCTGTTTTGGGGCCGGATCGCCGCTCGATGTTAACCGCGTGTACAGGGTTCGGTGGTTCGATGGAGACATGCCCGCCTACACGGCCCAGTTTCCGCGTCCCGACCATTTCATCGTGCATCTCAGTGACACGCACCTCGTGGCGGGCGATGGTCCGCTCTACGGAGCCGTCGACAGCGAGGCCCACCTGCAGCGGCTGTTCAACGAGCTCGAGGCATCCGGAGCCCGCCCAGAAGCACTCGTCTTCACCGGGGATCTCGCCGACAAGGGCGATCCGGAGGCGTACGCGAAGCTGAGGGCCATCGTGAACCCGGCCGCCGAACGTCTCGGTGCGAGCGTCATCTGGGTGATGGGCAACCATGACGACCGCGGCAACTTCCGCGAGGGCCTTCTCGGCCAGAAGGTGCTCAACCGCGAGGTGGCATCCGCTCCGATCGACCGCGTGCACGACGTGAACGGACTGCGCATCATCGCGCTCGACTCGACCGTTCCCGGCAAGCACCATGGCCTCGTGACGGATGCCCAACTCGACTGGCTCGCCGAAGAGCTCGCGTCCCCTGCGCCCCACGGCACCCTGATCGCGATGCACCATCCGCCGGTCCCGAGCGTTCAGGACCTCGCCATCCTGGTCGAGCTCCGGGCCCAGGATGCGCTCGCCGAGGTCATCCGCGGATCCGACGTTCGCGGCATCATCGCCGGTCACCTGCACTACTCGACGACCTCGACCTTCGCCGGTGTTCCCGTCTCGGTAGCCTCGGCAACCTGCTACACGCAGGATCTCAACGTTCCGGTCGGCGGCACCCGATCGCGCGACGGCGCCCAGGCGTTCAACCTCGTGCACGTGTACGAGGACACGGTGCTTCACTCCGTCGTCCCGATCGGCGAATACGCTCCCGTCTCCTACGTCTCGGCCGACGACACCGCCAGCATCCTCGCCCAGAACGGGATCACCATCCCGGTCAGCGCGACGAAGCCGGCGCCGATCGAGGAAGACCTGACGACTCGGCCGCTGGAGCTGCTCGACATCCGTTGACCCGCGCCGGAGCGTCTCGCGCTGATCTGTGTCTCCGCGCCTCTGCGGCCCATCCCCGCGCGTCGTTGGACATCATGGGGGCGCCAGAATGGCCCAAATTCTGATGTTGACGGCTTCAGAGCTCGAATGTCTGATGTTGGGGAACGTCAGTCGCCGGCGATCAGCGGATACGGCGACTCTTCGACGGCGCCAGCGCGCCGCTCCCAGGGGGCGGCGATCGGATAGTAGTCCTCGAGGAACGACCCGACCGCGTTCGCGCGATCCTCGTCGCTGATCTCGGGGAAGCTGCCGTCATTGAGACAGAACAGGTCGACGTTGCGACGCTTCAGCAGCTTGCGCATGTCGGTCAGCCCGCTGCGCGCGGTCGTGTCGACGTAGAGCACGTGCGTCTGCTTCTCCGTCACGGCACGGCCGGTCATGAGGGCGTAGTAGTGGTAGAGCGAATTGGTGACCGAGTCATCCGTCGCCGAGCGGAACGTACTGGCCGCCGTCGCCGCGAACTCCTCGGGGAATTCGGCCTCGAGTTCGCGAAGCACCGACTTGCGCATCGGCACCGGCGTGTGCTCGAGGTGTCGGGTGATGACGCGCCCGAAACGACTGACGAGCAGGCGACGGTTCACCCGTGCCGCGTTCTCGAACCCGCTGCGGGAGAGGTTCGACTCGCCCATTCCGATGCGTGTCGTCGCCTCGATGAACCGGGTGACTCCCCCGGACGAGAAGAACGCTTCCGGACCGACCGGACGCGCGAAGAACATGTCGTCGTTCGAGTACAGGAAGTACTCGCTCAACCCGACGATGTTCGCGAGCTGACTCTCGACGGCGTGCGAATTGTGGGTCGGGAGCACCGACGGATCGGCGAAGAACGCCTCGCTCGCAACCAGCGTGACCTTCGGATGATCGTCGAGCCACTCGGGCCGCGGGGAGTCCGTCACGATATAGATGTTGCGGATCCAGGGTGCGAAGAGGTAGACCGACCGGAGCGCGTACTTGAGCTCGTCGAGCTGACGGAAGCGGGCGTGGGAGTCGTCACCCTCGCCGACGACGTAGCTCTTCATCCGACGCGCGCGTGCGCGCTGCCATTCGATGGCCGCGCCATCCACCCAGGAGAAGACGATGTCGATGTCGAAGTCGATGTCGCCGGCGTGCGGTTCGAAC
>JANYGT010000211.1 GCA_025362355.1 Lacisediminihabitans sp.
CTCCGCTACGAGGTGACAGAGGATGCGACGCCCGGAAGCGATGGCGGGCGGTGGCTCCACACCCCCGACCTCGGCATCTTCTTCGCCCAGACCGACAGTGCCGGGAACGTGGTGATCCCCGAGGATCGGGTGCGGTACGCGATGGAGATCGCGGGATCGGATGCGTTCGAACTGCACCGGGAGCTCAGGCTCGCCCTCGGGCAGGCCTGGGACGACGAGCTCGAGGCTTTCCGTCACGCGAGCGACACGAACCAGGTCGTCTGGCTGCACAAAGTCGGCTGATGCGCTGACGCCCGCTCAGCGGCGCGAAACGCTCACCGCACTCTCCGTGTACACCCGCACTACGCGTTCGACGTAGTTCGCCGGCGCGAACATCGTGCGGTCGATCGCAGCGCCCCTTGACAGCCCTGGAAGCAGCGTCGGATCGGCGACGAGCGCGACGATGGCGTCGGCGAGCCCCGCGACATCGGGCGTCTCCGAGAGGAATCCCGAGTTGAGGAGGCCCTCTCGGAGCTTCGGATCGCAGTAGAGGACACCGCGTTCCCGGCTGACCGCCTCCGCGATGGTCATCGGCTGGTTGTCGAAACCGAGCGACGAGAGCACGACAGCGGAGGAGTCATCCATCAGGTCGAGCACGGTGTCGTGCGGGAGAGAGCCCTGTACCCTCAGCTGCGGATGTCCGGCAACGAGCGCCGTGAGCTCCTTAAGGTCAGCGCCCTCGCCGACGAAGTCGACCGTGAAGCCGTCGTCGGTTCGAGCAAGCGCGTCGATGGCGGCCCTCGCGAACACGAGTGGGCGCTTGATCGGCTCACAGCGCGCTACCCAGAGGAAGTTCGGGCGCACCCCCGTGTGCAGCGGTGTCGACGGACGAGCGGATGTCGCGACCGGGTTCGGCACGATCGCGATGTCCCCGCTCACCCCGGCCGCGGCGAGATCGCGAGCCTGGTGCGCTGACGGCGAGATGACCCGGTCGGCCCGAAGTGCCATCCCGAGGGTCAGGTTGCGGAGCACATTGTCGGCGACCCGTGGTGAGAGGACCAGTCGGGGGATCGTCGATTTTGTCAGCAGTTGGAGTCCCCAGCGGATGAACCAGGCTACCGATTTCTGCGGTCCTCCCTCGCTCGCCCAGTAGAAGGTGTGCACGGTGTGCACGACCGGGATGTTGAGCGCGGCCGCGACATCTGCGGCCGCGCGGGCGAGGCTGAACTCGGTCTGCACATGCACGACGTCGATCCGCTGTTCGCGGAGGTAGCCCTCCAGCTGCGCACGCACCCGCGCAGTGTTCGGTACGACGGGCAGTTCGAGCCCCGGAAGGGTGAAATTCGGCTGGAATCGCACACCGTCCGCCACCCGGCGCATTCGCCGGCCGGCCAGCCCGCGTCGCGCGGAGACCATAACGACGGTATGCCCGGCCTCCTCCAGCGCGAGCTGTTGCTGCTTCATCGACGTCTGGGCACCGCCCACGTAGTCGAGGAAGTAGTCGCTGACTATCGCAATGCGCATGTGGCTCCGTTGCCTCGGTGGTTAATGAGGGCGCCGTGCGGTCTCAGCTTTCGCCGCCGATCACACGCTTCGGAACGCGAGAACCGCGTTGTGTCCACCGAACCCGAATGAGTTGCTGATCGCAAGCAGCGCACCCTCACCGAGTGCGCGTGGCTCGGTGACGACATCCAGGGGGATCGCCGGATCCTGGTCTGTCAGGTTGATGGTCGGGGGCGCTGTGCGCTCGTAGATCGCGAGGATGGTGAAGATCGCCTCGAGCGCGCCGGTACCGCCGAGGAGGTGCCCGGTGGCACCCTTGGTCGCCGAGACCGGGATGCTGTCGACCCGTTCACCGAAGAAGGCGCGGAGTGCCGCGTACTCGGCGCTGTCCCCGACCGGCGTACTCGTGGCGTGGGCGTTGATGTGGGCCACCTCGTCGGGGGTCGCCCCGGCCTGGTCGAGAGCAAGCCGCATCGCCCGAACCGCACCGCGCCCCTCCGGATCGCCCGCGGTGATGTGGTACGAATCCGCGGTGACGCCACCGCCCGCGACCTCGGCGTAGATGCGCGCGCCGCGAGCGAGCGCGTGTTCCTCGGTTTCGAGCACGAGACTCGCAGCGCCCTCGCCCATGACGAATCCGTCGCGATCGACGTTGTACGGCCGTGACGCGGTCTCAGGAGAGTCGTTACGGCGAGAGAGAGCCTGCATCGACGAGAAGGACGACATGGTGATCGGGTGGATCGCCGATTCTGTTCCGCCGGCGATGATCACGTCGGCGAGTCCGAGCTGCAGGTGCTCGTAGGCATTCGCGACGGACTCTGTGCTCGAGGCGCACGCCGATGCGACGGTGCGCGCGAACGCGCGGGCCTCGAAGGCCATGGAGACGGCCGCGGATGCCGCGTTCGGCATGAGCATCGGAACGGTGAGGGGGAGTACGCGGCGCGACCCCTTCTCGCGAAGGGTGTCCCAGGCATCCAGCAGTGTCCAGAGGCCGCCGATTCCGGTGGCGTAGTCGACGCCGAGCCGTTCGGGGGCGACGTCGGGGGATCCGGCATCCGCCCAGGCCTCACGGGCGGAGATGAGTGCGAACTGCGACGAAGGATCGAGCCGTTTGGACTCGGTGCGCTCGAGCACCTCATCCGGGCGGACTCTCGCCTCTGCCGCGAAGTTCACCGGGATGCCGTAGGTCTCGGCCCAGTCGTTGTCGAGGGTGTGCGCACCGGACTCTTTGGCAAGGAGAGCTCGCCAGGTGTCGGCGACCGTGCCCCCGAGCGGAGTGGTCGCGCCGATTCCGGTAACTACGATCTTCTTGGTCATAACGGCATCTCTTTTCGCGGATAGACGACGGGGTCGTCACACGGGCGCGGCCAGTCCGGGAGAGAGCCAGGACTGGCCAGCCACGTCTGCTGTGTTCGGTGGTGCGGCCTGTCAGAAGGGCGGGACTACTCCTGCGCGTTGACGATGAAACCGACGGCGTCTCCGACCGTCTTGAGGTTCTTCACCTCTTCGTCCGGGATCTTCACGTCGAATTTCTCTTCGGCGTTCACGACGATGGTCATCATCGAGATGGAGTCGATGTCGAGGTCGTCGGTGAACGACTTGCCGAGCTCCACCGAGTCGGTGGCGATTCCGGTTTCGTCATTGATGAGTTCTGCGAGACCTGCCAGCACTTCTTCTGTGGACAATGCCATTGTGTTTCTCCTCTTGGGGGTGTCGTTTGACCGTTGATTATCTTACGGGAGCACGACTACCTGGGCGCCGAAGACGAGCCCGGCGCCGAAGCCGATCTGCAGGGCGAGTCCGCCGCTGAGCTCCGGGTGCTCCTTCAACAGGCGATGGGTCGCCAGCGGGATGGATGCGGCGGACGTGTTTCCGGTGGTCGCGATGTCCCGGCCGATCAGCACTGTGCTCGGGAGCTTCAGCTGCTTGGCGAACTCGTCGATGATGCGCATGTTGGCCTGGTGCGGGATGAACGCGGCGAGATCATCGACGGTGATACCGGCGACATCCAAGGCCTTCTTCGCGACCTTCGCCATATCCCAGACGGCCCAGCGGAACACGGTCGGGCCCTCCTGGCGGAGAGTCGGCCACTCGGCCTCCCCGTCGCGGAACTCGGTGAGGTTCGCGTTCATGCCGACCGCGTCGGCCTTGGATCCGTCGGAGCCCCAGACCGGCGCGGCGATCCCGGGGAAGTCGCTCGGGCCGATCACGACCGCGCCGGCACCGTCGCCGAGCAGGAACGAGATCGAACGGTCGGTGGGGTCGACGACGTCGGAGAGCTTCTCGGCGCCGATGACGAGGGCGTAGTGTGCTGCGCCAGTACGGATGAGCGCGTCGGCCTGGGTGACGGCGTAGCTGAAGCCCGCACAGGCGGCGTTCTCGTCGTAGGCCGCGGCCGGGTTTGCGCCGACGCGGTCGGCGACGACGGCCGACATCGACGGTGTCTGGCGCACGTTCGAGATGGTGGCGCAGATCACGAGGTCGATCTGGGCCGGATCGACGCCGGATGCCTCGATGGCCTCGCGCGCGGCATCCGTCGCCAGATCCACGGCGAGCACATCGTGCGACGCCCGCGTACGGGTGATGATGCCCGTGCGCTGTTGGATCCACTCATCGCTTGAGTCGATCGGGCCGATCAGGGCGTCATTCGGAACGACGAGGTCGCCCCGGGCTGCGCCGTAGCTGTAGATCCGAGTGAATTCCGGGCCGTGCGACTGTTTCAGTACTGGCGTGCTCATGACTTCCCGTCGATCAGGTCGAACGCCGCATCCAGGTCGTCCGGCGTCTTGACGGCCACGGACGGTATACCCCTGAGTCCCCGTTTTGCGAGGCCGACAAGCGCTCCAGCCGGAGCGACCTCGATGATGCCGGTCACGCCGGCGGCCGAGAAGGCGTCCATGGTCTTGTCCCACCGTACCGGCGACGAAACCTGTCCGACGAGCAGGTCGACGAACGCCTCGCCGCTCTCGACACGGGTTCCGTCGTGATTGGTCCAGATCGGCAGCTTCGGATCGTGTTTCGTCAGCCCGGTGGCGACGGCCCGGAGTCGGTCTACCGCAGGTTGCATATACCGGGTGTGGAATGCGCCGGCGACCTGCAGCGGGATGACGCGCGCACCGGACGGCGGATCGTTCTTGAGCGCTTCGAGTGCCGGCAGTTCCCCGGCGACGACGATCTGGCCACCACCGTTGAAGTTGGCAGGGGAGAGCCCGAGTTCGTCGAGCCGTGCAAGCAGTTGCGCCTCATCGCCGCCGACGACGGCGCTCATCCCGGTCTTCGTTATCGACGCGGCCTCGGCCATCGCGAGCCCGCGCTCGCGC
The DNA here is from genome assembly GCA_025362355.1 of Lacisediminihabitans sp. Lineage (GTDB taxonomy): Bacteria > Actinomycetota > Actinomycetes > Actinomycetales > Microbacteriaceae > Lacisediminihabitans. The sequence goes on from JANYGT010000211.1 coordinate 4,803, forward strand.
ACCAGGGTCATCGCATCCGTGTCGCTGAGGATCCCGGATACCGCGGCGGCCGTCACCTCGCCGACGGAGTGCCCGGCGACCCCGCCGATGCGGTGATGCCTGCCCTCGAGCAGAGCGGAGAGGGTGAGCAGCCCGGCCGCCACGATGAGCGGCTGTGCCACGGCGGTGTCGCGGATGGTGTCGGAATCGGAGACGGTACCGTGAGCGACGAGATCGATCCCGACGGCATCGGAGATGGACTGCAGGCGGTCTCGGAAGCGGCTCTCGGCCAGCCAGGGTGAGAGGAAACCGGGGGTTTGGGAACCCTGCCCCGGGCAGACGACGACGATCATCCGACAAGTCTGCCCTGTCTATGGAATCGGCGGGCTGTAGGAGATCGCCAAGAGATGCCGATTCCTTTGTCGCGAGTCCACATCCGGCAGCCCGATTGTTCGCTTTCGGGACGATTGTT
>JANYGT010000028.1 GCA_025362355.1 Lacisediminihabitans sp.
CATCATTCTGTCGATCGGCCTCGGCATGCTCTTCGGTTCCATCAACGTGTCATTTCGAGACTCGCAGAATTTCGTCGATCTCATCGGAATGGTCGTCACCTGGTTCTCGCCGGTTCTCTACGCCTGGACCGCTGTGAGAGATATCGCTCCACCGTGGGTGCTCGTGCTCTACCAGCTGAATCCGGTGACGGCGGCCGTCGAACTGTTCCACGCGGGATTCTGGTATCCGACGACGTCCGGCGCAGATCCGCTTCCGCCGAATCTCTACCTGTACGGCGCCATCGCCCTCGCCATCTCGATCATCGTGCTCATCGTCGGGCAGCTCGTTTTCAGGAAGTTGGAGCGCAGCTTTGCCCAGGATCTTTAGCGAACCACCCCGCATCGTCGTACGCGGGGTCAATAAGCGTTTCAAACTCAGACACACGCATTCGCTCAAGGAGACGGCCATAGCGCTGATCATGAGGAAGCCTGTCGGCACGAGCTTCGACGCGCTCAATACCGTGGACTTCGAGATCAGGGAGGGCGAGTCCGTCGCGCTGCTCGGGCTCAATGGTTCGGGAAAGTCAACGCTGTTGAAACTCATCTCGGGAGTGCTCGTGCCCGACACCGGGGAGGTTCTGACCCGGGGACGGGTGGCGGGCCTGATCGAGGTCGGCGCAGGATTCCATCCCGATCTCAGCGGACGAGAAAATGTCTACCTTAACGCTGCGATCCTAGGAATGACGCGACGAGAGATCGACGAGCGATTCGATGAGATCGTCGCGTTCAGTGAGATCGAGAAGTTCATCGACACCGAGGTCAAGCACTACTCGTCCGGTATGTTCGTACGGCTCGCGTTCGCGGTCGCCATCCATACTGAGGTCGACATCCTCCTCGTCGACGAAATCCTCAGCGTCGGGGACGAACCGTTTCAGAAGAAGTGCCTCGACAAGATTCGCGAACTCCAGTCCAAGGGCAAGACGATGGTGGTCGTGAGTCATGACCTCGACACCGTCGCCGACCTGTGTCAGCGCGGCATCGTGCTGGAGGGCGGACGGATGATCTTCGACGGTCCGTCGGACGAAGCAGTGAGCATGCTGCGCGCGCACTCCGCCTGATGGCCGGAGCCGGAATGCCAACGACTTCCTGAATCGAATCCCCGGTTATCCGAGTTCGATCAGGGACTCGAGGTAGCTGCCGTAGCCGCTCTTGAGCAGCGGCGAGGCGAGAGCAGCCAATGCGACGTCATCGATCCAATGATTTCGCCACGCGATCTCCTCGATGCATCCGATCTTGAACCCCTGGCGATGCTCTATGACCCTCACATACTCGCCAGCCTGCATCATCGATTCGACCGTACCCGTGTCTAGCCACGCCGTCCCGCGGTCGAGGACGCGCACTTTCAGGGCGTCGCGTCGAAGATAGTCCGCGATGACTTCGGTGATCTCGATCTCTCCACGCGCACTCGGTTTGACGCTCTTGGCTATCTCGACGACCTTGTTATCGAAGAAATAGAGCCCTGGAACGGCGTAGGTGCTTTTCGGCGAAGACGGCTTCTCTTCGATGGAGAGCGCGCGGAAGTCATCGTCGAACTCGACGACCCCGTAGGCGGACGGATCAGCGACACGGTAGGCGAAGACGAGGGCGCCGTCGATGTCGGCGTGCGATCGCAGTGCCCCGCCGAGCCCCGATCCGTGGAAGATATTGTCTCCGAGCACGAGCGCGACGGTCTCGTCGCCGATGAAGTCCGCGCCGATGATGAAGGCCTGCGCGAGGCCATCCGGACTCGGTTGCTCGGCGTAGGACAGCGACATCCCGAGCTGGGATCCGTCGCCGAGCAAGCGCTGGAATTGCGGGCGGTCTTCGGGGGTTGTTATGACGAGGATCTCGCGGACTCCGGCCATCATCAGCGTCGACAGCGGGTAGTAGATCATCGGCTTGTCATAGATCGGCATCAACTGCTTCGAGATGCCCTTTGTGATCGGGTGCAGGCGCGTTCCCGTGCCTCCTGCGAGGATGATCCCGCGCATGTCAGGCCTTCCGATTCGGTGCCGAGGCGACCGCGGCAGATTCGCCTTCGTAAGACCGGAGACTCTCGAATCGTTCGATCTGAGAGAGGGACACCTCGCGGGCTCGTTCGCCCGACAGCACTCGACGCTGCCAGTCGATTGTCCATTCCAAGCTCTCCGGATACCGGAGTTTGTTCTCCCAGCCCAACTCCCGCCTCGCCTTCGTTGCATCGAGAGCAAGCAGGTTGGCCTCGTGCGGGTTGCTCGGATCTGACGTGTCCTTCCACGAAACACCCTTCCCCCAGAGAGCGACGGCATCGTCGGCGACCGATCTGACCGCCACGAAACTCTCTCGACCCGGCCCGATGTTCCATTGACCGACCCCGCGTCCCTCGAGAAGTGCCTCGACGAGATCCAGATATCCGGCGAGGCAATCGAGCACGTGCTGCCAGGGCCGAACCGCGGCGGGAAAGCGGATGCCGGTCACTTCGCCGGCTTCGAATGAGCGGAGCAGATCCGGCAGCAGCCTGTCGCGACTCACGTCGCCTCCCCCGATGACATTTCCCCCACGGGCTATGGCTGTGGGCGCTCCGGGAAAACTCTTTACCCAGGACTGCGTCAGGATATCCGCCATCGCCTTCGACGAGCTGTACGGGTCAGATCCACCGAGGGCATCGGACTCGACGTACCCGGCTTCCTGGTCGAGGTTGCGATACACCTTGTCGGTCGTGATGATGAGATTCGCTTTGACTGAGGATGTGGCGGCTACTGCAGCAAGCACGTTGAGGGTGCCAATCACATTGGTCGTGAAGGTCGTGCGCGGATCGAGGTAGGACTCACGGACAAGGGGTTGCGCTGCGAGGTGTATCACGACATCCGGGGCAAGCGAGGTGATCGCGTCGACGACGGAAGCATCGTCCCGGATGTCGATGCGCAGGTCTTCGTGCATCTGCGACTTAACGTCGGCACGCTCGAAGAGGCTCCCGGCCAGAGGATCAAGTGAGATGCCGGAAACCGTGTGGCCACGGGCCGCCAGCCACAGCGCGAGCCACGATCCTTTGAATCCGGTGTGGCCCGTCACTAGGTAGTGCATTTCCTACCTCACTGCTTTTTCCATGAATTCGATGATCGAATCTGCGACGAAGTCGAGCATCGGCTCAGTGAGCCCCGGATAGACACCGACCCAGAAGGCCCGGTTCATCACGATGTCGGTATTCGTCAAATCTCCGACCACCCGAAAATCGATGTCCTGGTACGCCGGCTGCTTGAGCAGATTCCCGGCGAAGATGAGACGGGTACCTATCTTGCGATCGTCGAGGAAGCGCATGAGTGCACTCCGATCGACCGGATGTTCCGGGTCGAGCGTGATCGGGTAACCGAACCAGGACGGCACCGACTTCGGAGTGGCTTTCGGAAGGATCAGGCCCTCGATTCCGGTAAGCCGCTTCTCCAAATAGTCGAAGTTCCTCCTGCGCGCTTCGACGAAACTCTCGAGCTTGTCGAGCTGCGAAAGTCCGAGAGCGGCCTGCATGTCAGTCGCCTTGAGGTTGTACCCGATGTGGCTGTAGATGTACTTGTGGTCGTAACCGAGAGGGAGGTCACCGAGCTGCCATTCGAATCTCTTGAAGCAGGTGTTGTCGTGACCCGTCTCGCAGTAGCAGTCGCGGCCCCAGTCACGGAAGGATTCCACCTGCTTGCGCACGAGCGGGGATTTCACGAACACCGCCCCGCCTTCACCGGTCGTGATGTGGTGGGCCGGATAGAAACTCACCGTGGCGGTATCGCCGAAACTGCCGGTGCGCTGCCCATCGTAGGTGGAGCCGAGCGCATCGCACGAGTCCTCGATCAGCCAGAGGCCGTGCTCTTTGCAGAGTTCACGAACCGTGTCGAGGTCGAAGGGGT
>JANYGT010000233.1 GCA_025362355.1 Lacisediminihabitans sp.
TTCGCCTGCTGCCGCCGAAGTCGCCCAAGCGGGCATCCGTCGTCGCGCGGCTCGAGCGGATCGAGGATGAGTTCGGAACGACGGTGCGGTCGGCCTCGCAATAATGTGCAACCTCGGCGCAACCTGCCGATGTCTACGGTCATACTGAGGCCGAACTGGCCTTCAGAAGACAACGTCGTCGACAGGAGTTGCAATGACCGTTTATTCGGCCCCGGGTTCACCGGATGCGAAATTCACCTTCAAGCCCCGCTATGAGAACTGGATCGGGGGCGAATGGGTCAAGCCGGTCAAGGGCCAGTACTTCGAAGACATCTCGCCCGTCAACGGAAAGCCGTTCTGCGAGATCGCGAGGGGAACCGCCGAAGACATCGAGCTGGCTCTCGATGCGGCGCACAAGGCCGCACCGGCCTGGGGTAAGACCTCCGCAACCGAGCGCGCAGCGGTCCTCAACAAGATCGCGGATGTGATCGAGGCCAACCTCGAGTTGCTGGCCGTCGCCGAGACCTGGGACAACGGCAAGCCCATCCGTGAGCCACTCAATGCCGACCTGCCGCTGGCCGCCGACCACTTCCGCTACTTCGCGGCGGCAATCCGCGCCCAGGAGGGCTCGTTCGCCGAGATGGACAGCACCATGACGGCCTATCACTACCACGAGCCACTCGGCGTGGTCGGGCAGATCATCCCGTGGAACTTCCCCATCCTGATGGCGACGTGGAAGCTCGCGCCAGCGCTGGCCGCCGGTAATGCGATCGTGCTGAAGCCCGCCGAGCAGACCCCGGCATCCATCCTCGTGCTGATCGAACTGATCGGCGACATCCTGCCTCCCGGGGTGGTCAACATCGTGAACGGATTCGGAGTGGAGGCCGGCAAGCCGCTCGCGTCGAGCCCGCGCATCCGCAAGATCGCGTTCACCGGCGAGACGACGACCGGTCGACTGATCCTCCAGTACGCGAGTGCCAACATCATCCCGGCGACGCTCGAACTCGGGGGGAAGAGCCCGAACATCTTCTTCAAGGATGTCGCCGACCAGCAGGATGCCTTCTACGACAAAGCGCTCGAAGGATTCACCTTCTACGCGTTCAACCAGGGTGAGATCTGCACCTGCCCGAGCCGGGCCTTACTCGAGAAGCCGATTTACGACAGCTTCCTCGCCGACGCGCTCGAGCGCACGCGGAAGATCGTCCAGGGCAACCCGATGGACACCGACACCCAGGTCGGCGCCCAGGCATCCAACGACCAGCTCGAGAAGATCATGAGCTACATCGACATCGGGAAGCAGGAGGGCGCAAAACTCGCCATCGGTGGCGAGCGGGTCGACCTCGGCGGCGACCTCACCGAGGGGTACTACGTGCAGCCGACCATCTTCGAAGGGCATAACAAGATGCGGCTCTTCCAGGAGGAGATCTTCGGACCGGTGCTCGCGGTGACCAGTTTCGACGGCTATGACGATGCGATCTCGATCGCCAACGACACGCTGTACGGGCTCGGCGCCGGGGTCTGGTCGCGCAACGGGAACGTTGCGTACAGGGCGGGTCGCGACATCCAGGCCGGACGAGTCTGGATCAACCAGTACCACGCGTACCCGGCCGGAGCTGCGTTCGGTGGCTACAAGAGCTCGGGAATCGGCCGTGAGAACAGTCGTCTCGCTCTCGACCACTACCAGCAGACGAAGAACCTGCTGGTGTCGTACGACGAGAACGCGCTCGGATTCTTCTAAGCCGCCCGTCACGACAGGCTCGGCTGCCGATGTTCGGTGGCCGAGCCTGTCGTGATCATCCGCGTCAGCTGTTTCCCGGCGCATAATGAAGTCAGATCGAAAGGACACCGATGTCTTCCATCGAAACGAATGACACTGTCGTCGCATCCGTCACGATACCGGGGGAGAGCATTCCCAGGGTGGAATTCCTCCCGGTGACGGTGGAACTCCTGCGTAAACTCTGGGAGCAGTACGGCCCGCTCATGTTTCACCAGTCCGGTGGATGCTGCGACGGAAGCAGCCCGATGTGCTACCCGGCCGGCGACTTCCAGACGTCCGCGCAGGACGTTCTGCTCGGCCGACTCGACATCGCCCCCGCGGGCGGTGAACCGCAGGTCATCGACTTCTGGATGTCGTCCGAGCAGTTCGCTTACTGGAGTCACACCTTCCTCACCGTCGATGTCGTCAAGGGTCGCGGCAGTGGCTTCTCTGTCGAATCGCCGGAGGGCGTGCGCTTCATGATCCGTTCGCGGCTGATGGAGACTGCGACGCCGTTCGCCTGAACCCCCCGCGCGGCGCCCCCACAGGCGACCCGCCTTCGGAAATTCAGGAGTTGTGTCGCGAAGCCTCACCGTACTCGCCAATTTCGATCGTGCTGGCGACCAGATTCCTGAATTTCCAGTGCGCTGAGCGGGGTGGCCGGGGCTCGGTGGGCCCGTGTGGCGGCGGATGTCCGTCGCAGGCTGCACACTGGAGACGTGTTCATCGTCGTGATCGCCAGCGGAGACGAGGTGGCGTTCCAGGAGTTCGACGATGAACTCCAGCCCGGTTCCCGGCTCGTGCTGGCCACGGCAGAATTCGCGGCGGAGGTCGCTCGGCTCGAGGCCGGGCATCCGCGCTGGGTCTGGGATGACACGTCTCGCTGGTACCCGGGCCTCCTCGCCGCTCGTGTTCGCATCGAACGCTGCGTAGACCTGAGATTGTGCCGGGCCATACTCCGACGATCGGAGCTGACGTCGGGATCGCGGCTGGCGACCGGGCCGACGGATTCGTGGGACGGCGCTGCTCCCGAGTCGTTTGTCGCCCCGGTGGAGGATGCGCTGTTCGCCCTCGACACCTCCGTGCCGCTCGCCGGGCCGGAAGACTCGCTGGCGGAATTCCTGCTTCAGCGCGATGCCATCGCAGGCTCGCCCGATCCCGCGAGACTTTCGCTGTTGCTGGCCGCGGAGTCGGCGGGTGCCCTCGTCGCTGCCGAGATGTTCGCCGCGGGACTGCCGTGGCGCGCGGACGTGCACGATGCCATCCTCCAGAGTCATCTCGGGCAGAGACCGGAGCACGGTGAGCGCCCGGCTCTCCTGGCCGCTGTTCTCGAACAGGTGCGTAAGGCGCTGGATGCTCCGAGTCTCAACCCGGATTCGGCGGCGGATCTGCTCAGGGCGCTCGGCCGGGCGGGACTGATGGTCACGTCGACGCGCTCGTGGGAGTTGAAGAAGCTCACGCATCCGTCGATCGAACCGTTGCTGGCCTACAAGAAGCTCGCACGCCTCCTCAGTGCGAACGGATGGCACTGGCTCGAGACGAACGTGACCGACGGCAGATTCCACCCGGAGTACGTTCCGGGCGGCGTGGTCACCAGTCGCTGGGCCAGCAAGGGCGGTGGCGGCGCGCTGCAACTCCCGAAGCAGATCCGCGGTGCCGTCATCGCCGACCCCGGCTGGAAACTCGTGGTCGCCGACGCGGCGCAACTCGAGCCGCGGATTCTGGCGGCCCTCGCCGGCGATCGGGGAATGGTCGAGGCTGGGGCGGCGGGCGACCTCTACGCGGGCATCGTCGCGAGTGGCGCCGTCGCGACCCGCGACCAGGCGAAGGTCGCGATGCTCGGAGCGATGTACGGCGCGACGAGCGGGGAGGGCGGACGGCTGATGCCGGCGCTCATGCGCCGATATCCGAAAGCCATCGGATTGGTCGAAGCGGCCGCGCGCGCGGGCGAGAAGGGGGAGATCGTCACGACACGACTCGGTCGAAGTTCCCCGCGGCCGGGAGCAGGCTGGCGGGATGCCCAGTCGGTGGCATATGGGGAAGGTGCCACGGAGAGAGACGCGACTCGGGCGCGCGGTCAGGCTCGCGGCTGGGGGCGATTCACCCGCAATTTCATCGTCCAGGGCAGCGCCGCCGAATGGGCGCTTTGCTGGATGGCCATCCTTCGGGGCCGCCTCGACGAGTTGGGGGGAGGCGCATGGCTCACCGACTCACCGCACCTCGTCTTCTTCATGCACGACGAAGTGGTGGTGCACAGTCCGATGGATGTCGCAGCCGATGTCGAAGCCGCCATCCGGGCATCGGCGGCGGAGGCCGGCCGCCTCATGTTCGGCGCACTGCCGGTGACGTTTCCGCTCACGGTCGCGGTGGTG
>JANYGT010000244.1 GCA_025362355.1 Lacisediminihabitans sp.
AGAAACGAACAAGTCGGGCTCGCTCGCAAGCAGTGCCGTCATGCGGGGCTCGTCCCAGAAGCCGTGGGGGTCCTCCCACCCGTCGTAATCGGTATCGACGATCTTGTGCCCTCGTCGAGCGAGCAGACGTGAGGCAGCAACTACACGTACTCCCGCCGGGTCGGCCCGCAAGGCCCTGCTCGGTGGGCTGCCCAGTGGTGGCGCTACCCGGAAGCGATCAGTCGCCTCGACGCCCTCTGGCGGTCCTGGGAAGCGTTACGCCTCGAGCCAACGTTCGGCATGAGCGTGTGGTGGCGTGACCACGCCGACCACCACATGCGGGTGCTCATGTCACCCGAAGGCCCGTTCGCGGACTCCCGCGACGAGAACAAGGGTGGCGAGCCGCTGCCGTACACGGCACCCCCGGTCGGCATGTTCGTCGACCTGCGTCTCCTGCCAAGCTGACCTCATGAGCCAGAAGCGGACGCGGGCTCTTGTCGAGCGCAATCGACCGAATTCTGACGGTGGGCATGAATAGCCTCAGGCTATGACCGAGCGGATTGAGCAGGAAGTCGCCCTAGCCCTCGATTTCGTTGACCGCCTGTCGGCCGCCTGGACCGAGATTGGCCAACGCCAGAAGTCGGGCAGCATCACCCAGATGATGTACAGCGACATCATCGAGTTTGCGAACCTTCGCCTGGAGACAGCCTCCACAATCGCGCTCCTCGTCCGAGACGACCGGATCTCCGACGCGCTAGGTCTCAGCCGCTCTCTTCTTGAACACGCGTTGCTCCTGCGCTTAATGACCAAGGGAAATCGCTATTTCGAACTTGGACCCGAGGTCCCGAATCGGACGCATGCCGCATTCAAGAAGGTACTCGCCGAGAAACGCGCAGAGCTTGAACAGCTGCACGCTAAGGGCGAGGCCGGCCATTGTCTACGAGTCGAAAGATACCCGCGAGGACGGGACCGCCTCATGTGGGTCTACGAGGGGCTGAAGAGCGCCGACGAACCGGACTTCGTCGTCCCTGTCCACTATTTCCACTACAACGAGTTCCGCCCCGAAGTCATGCGACTCGATGACAAGGATTACCTCGACCCAGTGCCTTCCACTTACCGCCAACAGACCGGTGAGCGGTCGAAGGCTATGCAGAAGCATAAGGACGAGGCCGGGTTCCGGTATCGCTTCTTCCTGAGCTACGACGCCTTACTCGTCTGCCTCGGCCTAAACGATCTGGCGTCCGCCGAGGAGGTCAAACGAATCGAAGCGCACTACACGTTCCTCGGTCAGTTCCTTCACCCGACCAACCGCGCCAGCCGTCAGCTCCACGCGAACGCCAACAAGCACCTGGGCGGGTTTCGAATCGGCATCGCGCAGAGCTATGACCCCGTCGCACGGCTCTTGGCCGCTCTGTATGAAGTGCACTTGACAGCCATGGTCGTTAGCGAGGTCGCGGACATGCTGGAGTCCGCGCCGAGCCGATATCTAGCGGACCCGGGGACGACAGAGGTGCGGAAACTCCTTGCGGAGTTAGAGGGGAGGTTCGACTACTTCTGGTTCGTCTTCAACGACGCCCCGCTTTACGACCGCTGGATCTTCGCCATCAACGAGGCATCAGACGACGAACTGAAAGCAGCTGGCGGATACGCGGCTCTCGCGACCGACAGAATCAAATTTGACTCAGCAGTCCTTGAACACCTCCGCCATACTCTGACCCCATGGGGTAACAGCCGCGTCGGACACTATTCGCCGCCGTTCAGGGACGTGTGACCTGACTTGAACCGCACGATCGAGTTGGTGCGCCTGCGATTGCCCTGAAACTCCACGCACTGCAGCGCCCCTCCCCGTGCGTCTCCTGTCAGCTGGGTTTGTGAGAAGCACTGGGTGGGTCCAAATTGGGCCGTCCTCTCGTTGAACATGCTCGTGGTCCCGAGCGACGAGTTGTCAGTCTCACCCAGCGGCGCCTCGCCGATCCGGCTGCCGTCATCGCTGGCCTTCCCGCGGACACCAGGCCGCTGCCATCCGTCGCCGCTTACGACCAGCTGCTGCGCCTGCCGGAACGAACCACCCCAGTCCCGGAGCCCACCGTTAAGAAGGGAACAGCGTCATGACCACCACAACGAGCATCACCACCACTCTCCGGAGGCGAAGAGGGC
>JANYGT010000279.1 GCA_025362355.1 Lacisediminihabitans sp.
GAGCGCAGGATGAAGCGGTCGCCCTCCATGCCCTCGAACCGGGAGAAGTCGAGCGGCTTGCCGATGATGATGCCGAATCGCAGCACCTTCGGCATCTTCTGGCCCTTCGCCCACACCCGGTCGGTGTGCACCATGGCGACCGGCACGACAAGTACATGTCCCTCGAGGATCATCCGGGCGACGCCGGTGCGGCCGCGATACATCCTGCCGTCGGGGCTCCGTGTGCCCTCCGGATAGATGCCGAGCACGTCGCCCCGGGCGAGAACGCCGAGCCCGGTCTGGAGCGAGGCCTCGGATGCCTTGCCGCCCGAGCGATCGATCGGCAGCATCCCCGTGCCCAACAGGAAATTGCGGAGGAACCAGCCCCTCGGACCGCGCGCGGTGAAATAGTCGCTCTTCGCAAGGAAGCTGATGCGCCTGTGCATATACAGCGGAAGGAATACGGAGTCGACGAACGAGAGGTGGTTGCTCGCCATGATCACGCCGCCGGTCTTCGGGATGTTCTCGTGACCGATAACCCACGGGCGGAAGAGTGTCGAGATGATGGGGCCGGCGACCAGGTTCTTCATGAACCAGTAGAACATCGTCAGACCTGCCTTAGGTGGGGTTGGCTCAGCGTATCGCGAGCGCAGACTTCTTTTGTAGCGCTGCTCGGCGACTCTCGAATGCTCAGCGGCTCTCGTGGTGCAGCCGCGCCAGGTCGGCGGCACCGACCACACCCGCATCGTTCACCAACTGCGCGATCGTGAACTCCGGCTCTGGATGAAAGCCGCGTGCCGGCAGGTGCGAGAGGAACGATTCACGGATGGGGTCGAGCAGAAGGTCGCCGGCGACCGCCACTCCCCCGCCGATGACGAAGAGCTGAGGGTCGAGCACGGCACTCAGCGATGCACAGGCCTGCCCGAGCCAGTGTCCGAGCTGGCGGAGGGCCTGCAGTGCTCCGGGATCGCCGCCGACGATGAGGGACGCGACATCCTCCCCCCGGAGGGTTCCCGTCTCCTGTCGGAGTGCGGCCAGTCCGAGCCCGATACCGCCAAGGTCGGCCAACTCGTTCGCCATACGAAGGAGCGCTCGTCCGGAGCCGTACTGCTCGATGCAGCCTCGGGCACCGCATCCGCAAGGCAGACCGTCCGGAACGACGCGCATGTGCCCGAGCTCCGCTCCCGCGCCGTAGCCGCCGCGGAAGAGTCGGTCCTGGGTGACGATCGCCCCTCCCACGCCGGTGCCGATGGTGAGCATCGTCATGTCGGTCGCGAACCGGCCTGCCCCGAAACGGAACTCAGCCCAGCCCGCGGCGTTCGCGTCATTGTCGATGGTGATCGACAGGTCGAGCCGATCGAGCAGACGCTGGCGGAGCGGCTCGTTGCGCCAGCTGATGTTCGGCGTGTAGTAAACGATCGACTGTGTCGTGTCGATGAAACCGGGTGCCGCCACCCCGGCGGCGGCGATGTCGTTGCCGACGGCGAGCCGCTCGATCATGGCGACGACGGCATCGACGATCGCTTCGGAGTCTCCGGCCGGGGTCGGCATCCGGTCCTCTGTGACGATCTCGCCCTCCTCCGTCACCACGGCGCCGGCGATCTTCGTTCCGCCGATGTCGATACCAATTGAATGCACGTGCGGTCGACCTCTTCTGGTTGTCTCTCCGAAACTGCACCGAGCAGCCGAACGGAGATGGCGGATGCTCCGAATAGAGTTTAGGAGGATCGATGCCGCAAGCAGCTGCAGCCGTGCCCTCCCGAGCCTCACCGCTAGGCTTGCCGCACTGTATTCGACGGGTACCGAAGGAGCTGCCGTGAACGCCGCAGAAATCACCGAGTGGTCGGTTCCGGCCGTCGTCGCCGCCGACCCCGACGCGAACGTGACCGACCTACTCGTCGATCGGGTGAAGAAGACCCCGGATCTCGCGCTCTTCTCGCGGCCACGTGCCGGTGCCTGGGTCGACGTGACGGCGAAGGAATTCCTCGCTCAGGTCGTCGCCCTGTCGAAAGGGCTCGTCGCGGCCGGCATCCAGCCCGGTGACAAGATCGGCCTCATGTGCCGCACCCGCTACGAGTGGACGCTGCTCGACTTCGCCACCTGGTTCGCCGGGGCCGTGCTGGTGCCGGTGTACGAGACATCCTCCCCGAGCCAGGTGCTCTGGGATCTGAGCGACTCCGGAGCGATCGCCATCGTCAACGGC
>JANYGT010000303.1 GCA_025362355.1 Lacisediminihabitans sp.
CAGCGCAGACAGGACTATCCGATTCCTGCCGGATGCACACAATGCCGCGAGAGTGAGCGCAGCCGCTGCCGCGACGGCAGCGAGCGACGCAAGGTAGAGGGTGCTCGAGGTGTACCAGACGAATATGTCGTAGACGCTGGGCTGCAGCGCTATCGCCGCCACGCCGGTGCCAACCCCTACGACGGCTCCGGTCATAGACCTTCGCGATCCTGTCAACGCTACAGAGCGGTGGCCGAGATAGCCGAGAGCGATGAGCAGAACAGCAGTCAGCACAAGCGGCACTGCCCACAGTGCTCGAGCCCCGAGAGCAAGGTATGAGTAGGCGTAGATGACGATATTCGTATAGCGACCTGACAACGTCGAATAATCGTTCCAGAACGACCCAAGACCATTTCGGTTCACAGCGACGAGTGCGCTGTAATCGTCCGCGATAGGTCGCGAAAGATACGCCATGAGCATGAGGGCCCCCAGCCCCGCCACGATTATGGTCATTATTCCGACGACCATGACGGTCGTCGCAAGCGGCGCTGCCCGGCCCCGATGTGACAGCGGATCGCGGGAATCGATGATGTCGCCCATGGTCAGGATCGGTGGGTCGCGCGCTCGCCCGCGGCGATTTGCTCATAGAGATAGGGAGCTAGCGTTCGGGCGAAAATGCTTGTGATGTGACTCGCATCGCCGTACGCCACAAATCCCCCGATCACCGAGTGACAGACGCGCGAATCGCAGAAGAACGGAATGAGATCGACCGGTATCACGGCGGGATTATTCGCCTCTTGCGCAGCAATAGCGAGCGGATCGGGGCTGAGGGCTACCGCCCTCGTCGACGTGCAGGGGTCTTCCGTCGCGTGGGTTGCAGCGACACAGGTGGGAATGTCACCGAGATTCATCTGGGGAACATCGCCGATCACGACCACGGTCTTCCCCGCGGCAGTCCACTTCGCCCACGCGGCCCGATAGCCCGCTACCTGTTGAGCAACGTCATAGGGATTGCTGGTCGCAGAGGAGATGTATTCGCGACTGATGCTCGAGGTGATGACGATGTCAATCGATTTGTCGTTCGCGATTCGGTCGACGACGGATTTCGCCCAGGTCTCACAACTCGATGCTCCGGCGGGATACCACCCGGCCTCCAGCGTCGGATCGAGACTCGCCGGGCACGACGACTTGGTCATCATCGTCACGTTCCAGTTGTATTTCTCGGCGATGGAGTCGATTGCCGACGTCCAGTGGGCCGCGTGGGAATCGCCTACTAGGGCTACGTGGGTCTTCGCGCTGGCCGCGGGCACACCGAAGCTGCAGCTGAGGATGGCTGCTATATCGCGGTCTTGCTGACATGCGGAACCCTGCTTGGTGTCGTTGCCGAGGTTGCTCGAATTGATCAGGTCGGAATCGGTAAAGGTCAGTGCGTGCGGCGACGCGCATCCCGACCCGGGAGCCGTCGCTGCGGCTCCGAAGCAGGGAGTGTCGCTCTTCAGGGATATGGTCTTGAGCTCTCCGAGCACCGCGGAATACCGGGCCTGCACGCCACTCCAAGTTGTACCGGCGATCACCACGACGATCACCATGCCCGCCACAGAACCGATCAGGGTGCGGCGAGGAAGCGCCAGCCAACGCGCCCTCCGCACGGGATCTTCGACGAATTTCTTACTGAGATAAGCGAGTGCGATCGATGCGACAAGGATCGCCACTCGCACTTTCAATCCGATCGCCCGGTCGAGAACGTAGGGAGCGAGCACGATGATCGGCCAGTGCCAGAGATACAACGAATACGAGATATCTCCGATGAACTGCACCGGCCGGAGCGCCGCAGCGCGATCGACGCTCCACCGCACACCGGTGCCGCCGGCCCAGATGACGGCCGCACACCCGAGCACCGGCACCAGTGCGAGCGCGCCGGGAAACGGTGATTGCTCAGTGAGAAGCGCGATGGACGCGAGCATGGCGACCCACCCGCCCCAGCTGACACCAGCCCTCAGCGCCGGGCTGAACCGTGTCGAGACGAGTCGTGATGTCGACGGTAAGAGTGCAAGCAGGCCGCCGGCGCCGAACTCCCATGCCCGAACCGGAGTGATGAAGTAGGCGGCCTGCGGGGTGGTGGCGGTCGCGTAGATGGAGTATGCGAGCGAGAGTACGACCGCGACGGCGAGCCCGACCGTGATGACGCGCCGGCGATCCGCCGATACCCGCATCGCAATCCATGCCAGGCCGAGGATCAGCAGCGGCCAGACGACGTAGAACTGCTCTTCGGCCGACAACGACCAATAGTGGGTCACCGGGGACGGTGAGTTCGCCGAGGCGAAGTAGTCCTGCGCGTCCGAGGCGAGTATCCAATTCTGAACATAGAGGGCGCTCGCGGCGATCTGTCGCATCACGAGTTGCCAGAGGTTCTGCGGAATGAAGACGATCGCGGCGATCGCGCTGACCGCGAGCACGAGCAGGCTCGCGGGAAGCAGCCGGCGCGCTCGCCTCGCCCAAAATGACCGGAGACCGATCGTCCCGCGTGATTCGAGTTCGCGAAGGAGGTGGGAGGTGATGAGATATCCGGAGATGACGAAGAAGATGTCAACGCCGACATACCCGCCGGTTATGACAGCGGGCCAGAGGTGATTCGTGACCACGGCGAGCACAGCGAGGGCACGAAGAGCCTGAATCTCGGGGCGCACTTCTCTGGCCGGCGTCGCGGAGGTCGGCACGGGAGTCCTGGTCTTCGTCGACTGGCTCATGACAGGTACTCCCCGGCATCGTCGAGGTGTGCTTCGAACGATTGCCATGAGTGACGCTTACGGACTGCGCTGCGATTCACCCGGGCTCGTTCCATGGCGAGCGCGTAATCGTTCATGATGCGTTCGATCGCGTCCACGTATTCGGGCGCGTGATCGAAACGCTCGACCAATTCAGAGCCGCCCTCGAATGCTTCCGGGATTCCCCCGATGGACGGCGCGAGGGTCGGAAGGCCAAGTGAGATGGCGTCGAGGAGGGTGAGAGGCAGACCTTCCCACTGTGAGGTCATCAGGAAGAGGTCGTAGTTCTCGACACCGACAGAAGCGAGCCCGCCACGATAAGCGCCGTGAAAGTGCACACCATGTCTCTTCGCATCCGCCACCTCGGAGGGCTCTCCGTCGAGCAGAGCCTTCCCGAATACGTGGAATTCGACAGGGAGAGAGCGGCGGGAGACTTCCTCGGCTATCCGCGCGACGACGTCGACCCGCTTCTGACGGTCGATGCGCCCAGCCCAGAGCACCCGCAGCGGCTCCTCCGCAGAGAATTCGCGGCGCATCCGTGTGGCGGAATCGACGAGATCGATGGGCTGTGGATGAACGGTGACCTTCGACTCCGGCAGCGCATAGGTGGTCAGCAGGAAACGCCGCAATTCCTCGTTGTCGGTGAAAATCGCATCGATATGGTCGATGTAGTCCCTGACCCCCTCGAGAATGTAATGCCAGCGGCGACCGGACGGCCACTCGTCGAGGGTGAAGGCGGAGATGTAGATCATCGATTGGGTGGCCAGGGCCCGCGAGTAACGCTCGACAGTGCGAAACCCCACCTGCGAGTTGATCAGGTGGATTCGACGCGGAGCCAATTGCACCAGCAACTGGCCAAGCAGAATCTCTTGGTCCCCACCGCCGAGTGCGTGGAACGCATCGGGTACCGAGACGAAGATCACGCCGTCCGGGAGACTCGCAGACCAGCGAGACTCTCCCCTCTCCGTTCCGAGCACGGCGATGTTGGAGCCCGGCCGCAGATCCGCGATGGCCTTCACGTAATTGAGCGTCACCTTGTCTGCGCCGCCCTCGTTAAGCCAGGGAACCAGGTACAGATAGTCGATCGGGTGGCCGTTGACCGAGAGGTCGCTCACCAGTTTCCAGTAGATGTCCGCAAATGCCGTTCGGCTCGGATCCCAATAGTCGATGACCGTGAGAAGGCCGTCTTCGGGGAAGAGGAACGGCTCGAGAGTGCTCATGGCGCGCCACTCGTCGGTGAGCCACGTGGGAAGAGGTGCCCAATGGGCTGGCGGCTCTTGCAGTGCGAAAGCCACCTTGCCAGCGGCTTCGCGTAGCACTCTGACGCTGCGTTTGAAACGTCGGCTGTCCCCTGCCAGTTGCGCGGCACGATGGTAGGCGAAGCGCGCTCCACGCCGGCTTAGCGTTTTCAGCAGGCGGCGGGGGGCGAGCCGATGCTGCCGCGGAGAGATCTGGGGGACGGTTCCGGAGACGAGCGCGGCCGCTATCGACGGATCTGATAGGTAGCGAGTCGGCGGCAGGAGGGCATTGCTTCCCTCGTGTTCAGCGAGGAGCGAGCCGCGCCGCTTGGCCCGATAGAAGAGTGCCGTGCCGTCAGCGGTGAGGTGCTCTGTGCCTGCCACCAGGGTCTCGAGATTCCAGTGCCAGTCCTCCGGACCGAATCCCTGTCCGGCGTGGGTGGCCCGATAGGGGATTTTCGTTGCCAACTCGACAGTCGTGACGGTCGTCGCGTCCCACAGGTTGGACTGGGCGAGTAGTAACGGGTCGAAGTCAGTGTCGCGAGTCGATCGGATCTTCCACAGGGTGTCTCGTGCTTCGAAGGCGACGATCCACGCTGGGTGGACGGCGACAGGACCGGCTTCGGCCCTGAGAATTTTCACGGCGCTCGCGAACCAATTCTCGGAAACGAGATTGTCGGCATCGCAGAACGCGATGAAACGACTGTGAGCAGCGGACGTACCGGAGTTTCGCGAAAGCCCGAGGTCGCCGTTTCGCACCTCGAGGACTTCGACCGCGACGGTCGTGATGACGCTGGGTAAGAGGTCGCGAACATATTCAGCCGTCGCGTCGTCGGCGAAGTCGAGAACCGCGACCACCCTCGCTGTTCCGCCGGTGGAGATGTACGCCGCAAGTGATCGCTCGATACTTCGCGCCGTGGGGTGCACGAGCCTTCCCTCGTGGTGCAGGTTGAGCACGACGGTGAGTTCCACATCATCCCGTGTCATCGCGTCCACACCTCTATCGTCTCGCTCAACCACGTCGCCGCATCGCCCGACCCCGCGAGCACAGACAACTTCGTGCGCTGGTCCTGCACCGCGCCGCGCGCGAGGGACGGCTCCACTCTCACCGCGTCGAGGATACGGGATGCGGAGCGAAGAAATCTGACAGGCGCTCGAGGAAGCAGAAAATCGTCAGCCACCAACTCGCGCTGCGCGCCGACATCGGTCGAGAGCACTGCCACGCCGACGACGGTGGCTTCGAGCGTCGTGAGAGTGAGTCCTTCGACCTGTGAGCAGACCACCAGCACGTCGATCTGTGAGTAGGTGAGTGAGACATCGTCGACGCTGGTTCTGAACTCGATCAGAGAGAGTACCCCGAGTTTCGACGCGAGAGCACGCACCTCCACCGCAAGCGGTCCGTCTCCATGAATGATGGCCCGGACCTGGCCTCGGGGTGATCGCCTCGCGAGCCGCCTCAGCAGCAGGATGAAGAGAAGAGGCCGCTTCTGAGAGGCCAGGCGGCCGATGAAACCGACCGTGAGAAATCCGGATGACGCCGCCGGTTTTTCGATGCCGGGCGCGACGCTCTGCGCCACGAAATTTCTGACAGCCAGCGACACGAGGGGTGCGAACGTGATCTTGTTGGCGACGACCCCCTCGACCCCGACGAGATACTGCATGAGGTCTCGCGAAATCACGTGGTGCCGGTCGATGAGCGGATCGGCGATGCCCGCGACCATCGGAAATCCACCATTGGACCATTCGATCACGTGCAGACTGTCGACGATGTAGGCGGAGGGGAGCAGCGAGCGAAGGAGGGGCAGGCGGGAGTAGAGCCAGTTGGAGTGGTGGATGATCGCGCCGCGTACGTCGAAGAAATCGACGATGGCACGAACGAGGTCGTCACTCCGAGGGTGGTGACTGTCGTCGAGGACGATGACGACCGCTCGAGCGAGCGACTGGTCGGCCGCGAGTTCTTGAAGCCCCGGAGAATCGGTGATTACGACCGGGACCAGCGCGGCATCCGCGATCGTGCGCACCGTCTCCAGCGCCCACGCCTCCGCACCTCCGGGAGAGAGCCAATACATGCCGACGATCACGGCGGGGGTACCGGTGGAGTGAACCGGGGATCCGGGGATCTCGCGGGCACGGGTCCTGGTCGACACTGCGGCATCCGACGCATTTCGCTGCGTTGTATTCCGTCTCTGTCGCACGATGTCGCCGAGTAGAGGGCTTCGCCGCTCAAGTTCGACGAGAGCTTTCGACCGCCACGTCGGCGGGGAAGAAGGCCTCGGCAGCAAGTCTCCCGACGGAAGGACGATGACCCGTTCGATCGGGGCATGGCCGGAGATATCGGCGGTGCCCTCTCCCGCGGCGATCTCGACGACCCCGATTGTCGACGCTGTCGATGCGGGATCGCTCGAGGATTCGTCATTGGCGAGGCTCATACGCGAATCCTGGGAGACGAACACCTGCGACCTGATGATCCTGTTGCGAGCGAGGAGAGCGTGATACGTGAGAGCGCTCACGAGCAGCGCGGTCTGGCGGTCATCGAGCTCGTCGAAAACCGGTGAGGACTGAGTTTCGCGCCACGAGAAGATGCCGAGTCGCACCGCCTCGAAGTCTTTCGGCTCACGCATACGGGTCAGTCATGCAGTCCGAAAGTCGTCGCCCAGGCCGACATCGACGTGAGTGAAGGAAGAGACGCCCGATAGTCGCTCGCGAGCGAAGCCCAGCGCCGACGATATCGGAGGTTCAGCACGATACTTCGACGAAGCATTTGCCAGAAGACCCGGCGGTCACGGCGGTGGAGCGTCGCCCCAGAGCCTTGGGCGTTCGACACGAGCACTTCGTCGAAGGCGCCCACCACCCACCACGAGGCATCCTCGTAGCTCACATGCGCCACCGTATTTTCCGAGGGTTTCGGAGCGGTGAAGCCGTGACGGAGAGCGAGGGAGAAGGCGGCGCGGAGAAGCGCGAGTCGCGACGGCGAGGATCGTGGCGTTCCTCCGGATGATCCTGCGGCGGCCGTTCCGACATCGGTGATCACCGATGTCTCCACGAAGTCTGCAGCTCGGGCACGCAGCTCACCCAGGCGGCCGCGCAATTCACCGTGCAACGCCCATGGCCCGGCGAGCACACTTTCGTACGCGTCGAGTCTCAGGGCGACCGTGTAGTAGTCGGCGGTGAGGAGATACCTCACATCGAGGGCGAAATTGCGGCGTGGAAGGCGACCGCCCTTCTCGTGCGGCGAGTGCAGAAGCGCGGCGATGAGCCGATTGCGGGCGTGATAAAAGGCTTGCCAGTCGTGCGAGTCGTCTTTGTCGACCCAGGACACGTGCCAGAGTGCTGCACCGGGGAATGACACTGTCGGCACTCCGGATTCGGTGGCTCTCAAGGAGAATTCGGCATCATCCCATTTGATGAAAACGGGA
>JANYGT010000001.1 GCA_025362355.1 Lacisediminihabitans sp.
GCCCCGGGCGAGGGTGCCTGCGGCGGCATGTACACGGCCAACACCATGGCGAGCGTCGCCGAGGCGCTCGGGATGGCGCTGCCGGGGTCCACCAGTCCGGCCGCGGCCGACCGGCGCCGGGACTATTTCGCGCACAAGAGCGGCGAGGCCGTCGTCAACCTGTTGCGCCTCGGGATCACCACCCGCGACATCCTCACCAAGGATGCCTTCGAGAACGCGATCGCGGTCGCCATGGCCCTCGGTGGATCCACCAACGTCGTGCTGCACCTCCTGGCCATCGCGTACGAAGCGGATGTCGACCTCACCCTCGACGACTTCAACCGAATCGGCGACACCATCCCGCACCTCGCCGACATGAAGCCCTTCGGCCAGTTCGTGATGAACGACCTCGACCGTCGCGGCGGCATCCCGGTGCTGATGAAGGCGCTGCTGGATGCCGGGCTCCTGCACGGCGACGCCCTCACGGTCACTGGCAAGACCGTTGCGGAGAACCTGGCCGAGATGGATATCCCCGAGCTCGACGGCAAGGTCCTGCGCACGCTCGATAACCCCATCCACCCGACCGGCGGAATCACCATCCTGAAGGGGTCGCTGGCGCCGGAAGGGGCGGTCGTCAAGACTGCCGGTTTCGACGCGCAGGTGTTCGAGGGCCCAGCCCGAGTCTTCGAGCGCGAACGCGCCGCGATGGATGCCCTGACCGACGGCACCATCTCGGCGGGCGACATTATCGTCATCCGGTACGAGGGCCCCAAGGGCGGACCGGGCATGCGCGAGATGCTCGCCATCACCGGCGCCATCAAGGGAGCCGGCCTCGGAAAAGATGTACTACTCTTGACAGACGGTCGATTCTCAGGCGGCACAACCGGACTGTGTATCGGCCACATAGCTCCCGAAGCGGTAGATGCAGGTCCTATCGCCTTCGTGCGCGATGGTGATCTGATACGGGTCGATATCGCAGCTCGCTCGCTCGACCTACTGGTCGACGCGACAGAGCTGGAGGCTCGCCGCACCGGCTGGGCTCCCCTCCCGCCGCGGTACACCCGCGGCGTGCTCGTGAAGTACACGAAGCTCGTGCACTCCGCCGCCGAGGGCGCGATCACGGGATAGCCCCCCCTTTCACCACTCCCTATCGAAGACCAAGGAACCAGATGTCCACGGACACTCCCGTGCCCACCATTGCCAGGCCGAAAGGCACGACGCCCGAGATCCTCACCGGCTCCGGCGCCATCCTCCGCTCGCTCGAGATGCTCGGTGTCAAGGATGTCTTCGGCCTTCCCGGCGGCGCCATCATCCCGTTCTATGACGAGCTCATGTCGTCGACGGCCATCCGCCACATCCTCGTTCGTCACGAGCAGGGTGCGGGGCACGCCGCAGAGGGCTACGCCGCGGCATCCGGTGGCATCGGCGTCGCCATCGCGACCTCGGGCCCCGGTGCGACGAACCTCGTCACGGCCATCGCTGACGCCTACATGGATTCGGTGCCGATGCTGGCGATCACCGGTCAGGTGTTCTCGACCCTGATGGGGACGGATGCCTTCCAGGAGGTCGACATCGTCGGCATGACGATGCCGATAACGAAGCATTCATTCCTCGTGACCAGGCCCGAAGACGTGCCGGCTACGCTCGCCGCCGCCTTCCACATCGCGACGACCGGACGCCCGGGCCCCGTGCTCGTCGACATCACGAAGGACGCGCAGCAGAACAGTGCACCGTTCGTCTGGCCGCCGAAGGTCGACCTCCCCGGCTACCGCCCGGTGACGAAGGCGCACGGAAAGCAGATCCAGGCCGCGGCCAGGTTGCTCGCCGATGCGAAGCGCCCGGTGTTCTACATCGGCGGGGGAGTCGGTCGTGCGAAAGCATCAGCCGAACTGCTCGAGCTCGCCGAGAAGGTTGGGGCCCCGATCGTCACGACGCTCATGGCTCGTGGTGTGTTCCCCGACTCGAACCCGCTCAACCTCGGAATGCCCGGGATGCACGGAACGGTTCCCGCGGTGCTCTCACTGCAGGAGGCCGACCTGCTCATCGCGATCGGCGCGCGCTTCGACGACCGGGTGACCGGAAAGCCGAGCGAATTCGCCCCCGACGCCAAAGTCGTGCACGTCGATATCGACCCGGCCGGGATCTCCAAGATCCGCATCGCCGATGTACCCATCGTCGGCGATGCCAAGGACGTCATCGCCGATCTCTCCACCGCTTTCACCGAGGCGACGCAGGGCAAGGACTACGACCTCTCCGAATGGTGGGTTCGTCTCGATGCTCTGAAGAAGCAGTATCCGCTCGGCTATGACGAGCCCGATGACGGACTCCTCAGTCCGCAGTACGTCATCAAGCGCATCGGCGAGATCACCGGACCGGAGGCGATCTATGCCGCGGGCGTCGGCCAGCACCAGATGTGGGCCGCGCAGTTCATCAAGTACGAGCGTCCGAACGCCTGGCTGAACTCCGGCGGGGCCGGCACCATGGGCTACGGCGTTCCCGCCGCCATGGGCGCGAAGGTCGCGCAACCGGACCGCATCGTCTGGGCGATCGACGGTGACGGATGCTTCCAGATGACCAACCAGGAGCTGGCCACCTGCACCATCAACAACATCCCGATCAAGGTCGCGATCATCAACAACTCGTCGCTCGGGATGGTGCGCCAGTGGCAGTCGCTGTTCTACGACGGACGCCATTCGTTCACCGACCTGAACACCGGGCACGGAACGGCGATGGTGCCCGACTTCGTGAAGATGGCCGACGCGTATGGTGCCCTCGGCATCCGCGTGACGAAGCTCGACGAGGTGGATGCCGCGATCAAGCTCGCCAACGAGACCAACGATCGCCCCGTCGTGATCGACTTCATCGTGAGCCGCGACGCCCTCGTCTGGCCGATGGTGCCGCAGGGTGTCGGCAACTCGATGGTTCAGTATGCGCGGGATCACGCGCCGGAATGGGACGACGAATGAGTCACCACGTTCTCTCCCTTCTCGTCGAAGACAAACCGGGCCTCCTGACCCGCGTCGCCGGACTCTTCGCCCGCCGCGGTTTCAACATCGAGAGCCTCGCCGTGGGGGCGAGCGAGATCCCGGGTCTGTCCCGTATCACGGTCGTCGTCGACGTCGAGGAACTTCCACTCGAGCAGGTAACGAAGCAGCTCAACAAACTGATCAACGTCATCAAGATCGTCGAGCTCGACCCGACTCAGACCGTGCACCGCGAGCACATGTTGATCAAGGTGCGGGTCGACAACACGACACGGTCGCAGATCCTCGAGGCGGCGACACTCTTCCGAGCGCGGATCGTGGATGTCGCAACCGACGCCCTCGTGATCGAGGTCACCGGCGACACGGCGAAAGTCGAAGCGCTGCTGCGCGTACTCGAGCCGTACGGCATCAAGGAGATCGCGCAGTCGGGACTTCTCGCCATCGGCCGCGGCGGTAAGAGCATCACCGAGCGCGTCTACAAAAGCTAATCAGCGGTTTTCCCACCATAAACAGAGAGACAGAACAGTGACCGAAATCTTCTACGACAAAGACGCCGACATCTCCCTCATCCAGGGCAGGAAGGTCGGGGTCATCGGCTACGGTTCGCAGGGCCACGCCCACGCCCTGAACCTGCGCGACTCCGGCGTCGAGGTCAAGATCGGCCTGAAGCCCGACTCGAAGTCGATCTCGAAGGCCAAGGAGGCCGGGTTCGACGTGCTGACGAGTGCTGAGGTCGCCGAGTGGGCCGATGTCATCGTCATCCTCGCCCCCGACCAGTACCAGCGCTTCGTCTACAACGACGACATCCTTCCGCACCTGAAGCCCGGCAAGGCGATCCTGTTCGGTCACGGGTTCAACATCCGCTTCGGATACATCACCGCCCCCGAGGGAGTGGATGTCATCATGGTCGCCCCTAAGGGCCCCGGCCACACGGTGCGCCGCGAGTTCGAGGCCGGCCGAGGCGTGCCCGTCATCGTCGCCGTCGAGGAAGACGCGACCGGTCAGGCCTGGCAGTTGGCCTGGAGCTACGCCAAGGGCATCGGCGGACTCCGCGCCGGCGGCATCAAGACCACCTTCACCGAGGAGACCGAGACCGACCTCTTCGGCGAGCAGGCCGTGCTCTGCGGCGGTGTGTCGCAGCTTGTCCAGTACGGTTTCGAGACGCTCACCGAGGCGGGCTACCAGCCGCAGATCGCCTACTTCGAGGTGCTGCACGAGCTCAAACTCATCGTCGACCTGATGTGGGAGGGCGGCATCGCGAAGCAGCGTTGGTCGGTCTCCGACACGGCGGAGTACGGCGATTACATCTCCGGCCCCCGCGTCATCGATCCGCACGTGAAGGAGAACATGAAGGCCGTGCTCTCCGACATCCAGGACGGAACCTTCGCCAAGCGTTTCATCGCGGACCAGGATGCCGGAGCCCCCGAATTCCTCGCCCTGCGCAAGAAGGGCGCCGAGCACCCGATCGAGGCCACCGGCCAGGAACTGCGGGCGCTCTTCGCCTGGAAGCAGGTCGATACGGACTATGTGGATGGCTCGGCTGCGCGCTGACGTTTAATCACGGAACGGCTCGGATTCTCGAATCCGGGCCGTTCTTGCGGTAAGGGGTCGCGTTAGAGCGCCAGGTGCGCGATCTCGACGAAAGCGCCGACGATGCCGACCCAGAGCACAGCTGAGGCGGACAGCGCGATCGCCAATCCTGCGGCCCGGCGAGGGCCGCTTCGTTCCGGCGCGAAGGTCGCAGAGGAACGTGCAAACTGCGACGTGAATCGTTCTGCTGTGTCAGTCATGTCAGCCCCCGCTCGATGACGCCCCCGCGCCTTTTTCTTACTGTAGCGACGCTGCTGCCCCGAGTCTACAAATGCGCCTCTTAGTGGGGGCGTCCGGTCGTCCGGCGTGGCGGAGGGAGCCCGGTGGCGGAAGGACAATGGGGAAGTGGCCACGAACCTACCCGCGCGAACGAAATTCGCGATCGCAGTCATGGTGCTGATCGTCGCCTACGTGCTGATCGACGTCGTGCTTCAAGTGCTGCCGCCGCACTACAGCGTCGTGAGCGACGCGGAGAGTGATCTCGCAGTCGGACCCTTCGGCTGGATCATGAGCGTCAACTTCGCCGCGCGGGGGATCATGAGCGTGCTGCTTGTCGCGGCGTTGTGGCATGCGGGCGAGACATCCACTCGACGGCGGGTCGGTCTGGTGTTCCTTGTCGTCGCGGGTGTGTGTTCGGCGGCGCTCATTCCCTTTCCGACGGACGTGAACGGTGCCGGACAGTTCGGGATGACCCAGCACACGCCGATCGGGATGGCCCACCTCGCCTTCGCGACGACCGGCTTTCTCACGGTGCTCGCCGGGATGACGCTGGTCACCGCGACGCGAGCGCAGGCGGTGCTGCTCGCGGTCGCGATCCTCGGGCTGGTGTCGCTCGCGCTCAGCCTGCTACTTCTGCCTCAGGTTGTCGGGCTGGCGGAGCGGCTCTGTCTCGCCGGGATCCTCGGCTGGGCGTTCGTTTCGGCGCAGAGCGTGGATGTGCGGGCGAACGGCATTTCACCACGACGCGCCGGTGAGTGAGACGCGACTCCCGCCGTTCTTTCTACCCCGAAGCCCCGTGACTCTGAAATGCGCACGCGGGCGCCAATTGGTAAACGGAATACCGTTGAAGTTAAAAGTCTCGCGGAAGCGTGCTTGTTACACGCTGTTTACTTGCCGACATTCGCTCGAAACCTAAAACTGTATACCGTTTGAGGACAAGAACGGGAGCATGATGACCATCGCGAATTTTCGCCTCATCGGCGTCCTGCACCTGCCACCGCTTCCGGGTGCGGCCAACTACGAGGGTCGGAATGTCCGCGATATCGCGGAATCGGCTGTTCAGGATGCGATCGTGCTCGTCGAGTCCGGTTTCACGCACATCATGGTGCAGGATGCCAGCGACAATCCGCAGCCGACCCGGGCGGCAGTACCGACCATCGCGGCGTTGTCGGTGGTCGGTGCATGCGTCGCTTCGGCGATCGACGCGACACTCGGAGTGGTCGTCGGGCACAACGACGGTCCGGCTGCGGTGGCGATCGCCCATTCGATCGGTGCAGCCTTCGTTCGGGTCAAGGTCCTGACCGGGGTCTCCGTCGGTCCGTCGGGCTTCATCGAGGGATGCGCGGTGGACGTGGCCGCGATGAAGCGGCTCCTGGGTTCTCAGGTCGAAGTCTGGGCGGATGCCCACGAAGCCACCAGTGTTTCCCTCGCCGGGTCCCGAGAGTGGGCCGCGCGAGAGGCCCTCGCCTTCGGTGCCGCCGACGCGATCATCGTCACGGAGGACGATGGTGTGCCGACCGCGCTCGCATCGATCGCGAATCTTCGCCGAACCCTCCCGCACGGCGTGCCACTGCTGATCGGCGGTCGAGCGACTGTCGAGACGATGCCGGAGGTGCTCGCCGGCAGCGACGGGGTGATCGTCGGAAGCGCCCTCAAAGACTCCAGCGGGTACTCCGCACGTGTGGATCCGCTGGTGGCCGCCCGATTCGGGGTCGCGTTGAGACAAAGGAGCTTCGCATGAGGCATCCGATCGCAAGCCCGCTGCTCGACATCCCCGGGCTGTTCGACGACCGCCAGCGCGCGATCGTCGAGCGCGTATCGGCAGCCGAGCGTGCCCATATCCTCGCCCTCCCGAGCGACGATCCGCTCGATGTCAAGCGACGGTTTCGAGTTGAGGCGACCCGGAACGAGCTGATGAGTCAGCCGGATGCCGTGCGCCGGTCGATACTGGCGAACTCGGACGCGCTCTCGCGCACCGCCAAGCGTCTCTCCTCCGGTCACTTCGACCGGGTGTTCCTGGTGGGGGCCGGAGACTCGCTGGCGGTGATGATCGCTGCCCGCGCCGCACTGGAGAGCGCACTCGGTGTCGCCTGCGAGCCGGTGCAAAGTCTCGAATTCGCCTATTACCAGCGGTCGACGGTCGACGGCCGCACCGCGGTCATCGCGCTGTCGAGCTCCGGAGAGACCACGAGGACGGTGGAGGCGCTGCTGGTCGCCCAGAGTGCCGGTGCGTTCACGATCGGCCTCACCAACACGGTCGGGTCCACCCTCGATGTCGAGGCGCAGAACAGCATCCACCTCGCTGCGACGCGAGTCGGGTGGCCGACTCAGTCGTCGACCGCCGCCCTCGCGTTGCTGTTCAACCTCGCGGTGCTGGTCGGAAACCACCGCCAGACCGCCCTTGCGGCGGTGCTGGATGAGAACTTCTCCCGCATTCCACAGCTGATGGAATCCGTGCTCGAACGGGTCGATCTGCCGATAGCCCGGATCGCCGCGGCGGAAGCGGCGCGCCCGATGCACCTGTTCTCCGGTGGCGGCCCCAACTGGGCCGCCGCGATCGTCGGCTCGGCCAAAGTGAAGGAGTGTACTCCCGACCATTCGACGGCGATTCAGGTCGAGGAGTACCACCACTACAACTCGCAGAAGAAGGGCGAGCCGCTCTGGTTGCTCGTGCCGTCCGGTGCGTCGGTTCCCCGCGCCGTCGAGACCGCTGCCGACGCACATCGCTGGGACGGTCAGCTTTACGTCGTCACCACCGACGGCGAAGACGCGTTCGAGGCTCTGGCGGACCACACGTTCTTCCTCCCGCCCGTGCACGAGTTTCTGAGCCCGATGCTCTTCTTCCTGCCGGCGCAACTGATCGGGTACCACCTGGGGATGGCGCAGTTCGCGCTGGCCGAGGCGGCCCGGGATGCCTGAGCTCGTGTGTATCGGCAACCTCACGATCGACGAGGCCGTGCAGCCCGATGGGTCGAGCGAGGTGAGCGCGGGGGGAGACGCCGTTTTCGCCGCTCTCGCGGCCCGGCAGTATCTCGCCGACGTGCGGATCCTCGCCCCGCTCGGGACCGATCTGCCGCGCGAGCTCAGCGCGGCGATCATTCTCGCGGGCTCTAGTGCCGAAGACCAGCCGCACCGCAGCCTGCCCACCGTGCGCAACATCATCCGGTACGACAGTGTCGGCGGTCGCACCTGGGAGTTGGTGGAGGGTGAGAAGCACTTCGACGCGATGTCGGTGTATCCCGCGGACGTGCCGGCGAGCGTCCTGGCCTCCGACGGCATCCTCACCCTGGCGATGAGTTTCGAATCCCAGGTGGCCCTCCTGCCCTGGCTGCGGGCGAACTCGGAAGCAACCCTCTATCTCGATCTTCAGGAGGACTACCTGGACAACCGGGAGCCGCTGCTCGCGCTGGTGGAGGTCTGTGATGTTTTCCTGCCGAGCGAGATCGAGGCCACGGCCCTCGCCGAAACGGCGGACCTTACCCGCGCCGCATATTTCTTCCGAGACCGGGGCGCGTCGACGGTCGTGATCAAGCGCGCCGAGCTCGGATGCCTCGTGCTCGGGCCCGGCATGGCGGCTGCCGTGGCCGTGCCGGCCGTCTCCGTGAGCGCGGTCGACAGCACCGGTGCGGGTGATGCGTTCTGTGGCGCCTTCGCCGCCGTGCACCTGCAGACCGGTGACGCTGTCGAAGCGGCGCACGCGGGAGCGGCAGCGGCTGCGATCGCCATCTCCGGATTCGGGATCGCCGCACTCATGAGACAGGCAGCAGCATGAGGATTCTGGTCATCAACCCCAATACGTCAGACGGGATCACCGCTACCATCGTCGCGGCCGCGAGGTCGGCGGCACCGCACGCCGAGATCCTGGGCGCTCATCCCTCTCGTGGAGTTACCTCGGTGGAGAGCCATACCGAGGAAGCCTGGGCGACGATCGGGGTGCTCGAACAGATCGAGCTCGCCGAATCCGGCGAATCGTCACCGGATGCCTACGTCATCGCCTGCTTCGGTGACACCGGCGTCGCCGCAGCGCGCGAGGCCGCATCCGTTCCCGTGGTCGGCATCACCGAAGCCGCCGTCTTCACCGCGGTGACGCTCGCGCACAGATTCGCGATCATCACCATGCCGCCTCGAACGATCGCGCAGTCCGACCGGGTGGTAGAGGCACTCGGCATTGCACACCGGTGCACCGTGCGAGCCGTGGATGTCGCCGTCGCCGAGGTGGAAGAGGGCTCGGCGCACCTCATCGATGCGTTCATCGGCGAGGCGCAGTTGGCCATCCTCGAGGACGGCGCGGAGGCGATCATCCTCGGCTGCGCGGGACTCGCCGATCTGGTGGAGCCGCTCAGCGGCCGTCTCGGCGTGCCCGTGATCGACGGCGTAGCCGCCGCAGTGGCCTTCGCGGCAGGCCTCGCCGCACAGGGACTGATGACGTCGAGGCGTGGGGCCTACGGCGTCGTGGGCTCTGCCCCGTCTGCGGCGGAGCTGCTGCGATGAGAACCCTCTTCAGGCGAGTATTCGTCTACGACGCGGATCAGTCGTCCGGCATGGTCGGCCCCACCGATGTGCTCGTCGACGGTCAGCGGATCGCCCTGATCGGGGATGCCGACGGCGTTGCGGCCGATCGCATCATCGACGGCGGCAACTCTTCGCTACTCATCCCGGGTCTCATCAACGCGCACTTCCATTCCCCGGCGAATCACCTCAAGGGCTCGATCCGCAGCCTGCCGCTCGAGCTGTTCATGCTGTACGAATCACCGAGCGATCCAGACCTCGCGCCCACTCCGCGCGAAGCCTACGTCCGCACGATGCTCGCCGCGCTTGAGATGCTCGAGAGCGGAACGACGAGCGTTCAGGATGATGCGTTCCTCATGCCCTCGCCGACCCCTGAGATCATCGACGCCATCATGTCCGCGTATCGGGACGTGGGCATCCGTGCGACGGTGGCGCTCGACCAGCCCACCCTCCCGGAGGCCGACAAGCTGCCGTATCTCTCCGACTTCGCCTCGCCGGGACTGTCCGCGAAACTGACGGCTTCCGCCTCGGCGACGCCCGCGGAGCTGCTGGATCTGTATGGGTATCTCGTCGACAATTGGCACGGCACATCGAACGGACGTCTTCGCGCGGCGGTCTCCATCTCGGCTCCGCAACGAGTGCACCCCGAGTACTTCGCGGCGCTCGACGACGTGAGCCTCCGACACGACCTTCCGTTCTACGCGCACATGCTGGAGACCCGCGCGCAACGGGTGCTCACCATCGCCCAGGAACGATTCGCCGGGCGTTCGCTGGTCGAATACACCGCCGACCTCGGGCTGCTGAGCGAGCGCATGAACGTGATCCACGCCGTCTGGGTTACCGAGAGGGACCTCGATCTCATCGCAGACTCCGGCGCGACCATCGCGCACAATCCGATAAGCAACCTGCGCCTCGGCAGTGGGGTGATGCCCTTCAGGGCCGCACGGGATCGGGGCATCCCGGTTGCGCTCGGCACCGACGAGGCGATCTGCGACGACTCCGTGAACATGTGGGCTGTCGCCAAGACGGCCGGGCTCATCCACAACATCTCCGGTCTCGACAGCGACCTCTGGCCGCGCGCGCACGAGGTGCTCGACGCGCTGTGGGCTGGCGGAGCAACGGCGCTGCGGCGTTCGGGAGAGCTCGGCTCCGTGCGCGTTGGCTCCCTGGCCGACCTCGCGCTCGTCGATCTTCAATCCTTCGCGTTTACGCCACTCAACGACCTGCGCGAGCAGCTCGTGTACTGCGAGACGGGCAGGGATGTCCGTCACGTCATGGTCGACGGGCGCCTCGTCGTTGAGGCTGGACGCGTTCTCACCGTCGACCGGGGTGCACTTCTCGCGGAGGCGCGTGAGATCTTCGAGCGCACTTCTGCGGCGAGACGGCGCGCCGGCGTCGAAGCGGACCGGTGGTTTCCGGAGTACCAGCGAATGGTGCGCGCCGCGGCGGCGACCGACGTCGGAATGGTCAGAACGGTGGGGACGCAGTGAGCGGCGACGGACGGCCCTACGGATATTCGCCGATCACGACGCGTCCCGCGGGAACCTGGCCGGGCGGCAAGACCCTTGCACTGTACGTCTGCGTGGGGATCGAAGACTACCGGCTAGGCGACGGCATGACGGAAGACATCCTGCCCGGTATCGCCGCTCCCGACTTCGTCAACACCTCGTGGCGCGATTACGGCAACCGCGTCGGAGCATTCCGGCTGATCGAACGCCTCGAGCGGTTCGGGATGCCCGCAACGGTGCTTCTCAACACGGACGTCTACGACACGGCACCCGATCTGATCGACGCAGCGAGGCGGTCGGGCGCAGAATTCGTCGGGCATGGACTCACCAACTCCGACACGCTCGAAGGAAGGACACCGTCCGACGAGCTTGCTTACCTCGAATGCGTCGCGGAGCGCATCCGCCTCGCGGAGGGGAGGACCCCGGGGGGATGGTCGAGCCCCTGGCTCACGCACACCGAGTCGACGATCGGTCTGCTGGCGGAAGCCGGATACGACTATCTCCTCGACCTCCGGCTGGACGATCAGCCGGTATGGTTGACGAACACCCCGCGGCCGCTGCTCTCCATCCCCTACAACCTCGAGATCAACGACAGCAGCACCGTCATCGGCCGTGGGGCGACCGCGCGGGAGTTCGGCGAGATGGTCGTCGACGAGTTCGACGAGCTGCTTGAGGCGTCGACGAACGCCCCGCTGGTGATGTCGATCGTCGTCCACTCCTTCGTGTCTGGCGCGGCATTCCGACTTCGCGCTCTCACCCGCGCGCTCGAGCACATCGCCGCCGAAAGCGACCGGGTGTGGATGACGCGGCCCCGGGACATCCACCGCTATGTCGTCGACAGCCCCGAGCTGTTCCCTCCCGGAGCGGGGCAACGGCCATGACTCGAACCACTCGACCGGCATCGCCCGTCACCGCCTCTCCCGCGACCGCCTCGGTTCGTGGGCTCACGGTCTCCCTGACCCGCGGTGGCGTGACCAGCGAGGTCCTCCGCGGCGTGGATCTCGAGATCGCGCCGGCAGAGATCGTCGGGCTCGTCGGTGAATCCGGTTCCGGGAAGAGTGTGCTCGCGCTCACTCTCCTCGGCTTGCTGCCGGAGTCGAGCGCCCCGCGGCTCTCCGGCTCAGCGACGGTTGCCGGCGTCGACATGATCGGCGGAAGCGCCGCAGAACTGCGCCGCGTTCGTACCACAGAGCTCGGCGCGATCTTCCAGGATCCGATGACCAGCCTCAACCCGACCATGCGCATCGGAGCCCAGATCACCGAGTCGACGCATTCCGCCGCCGAGTCTGTGCGTCTGCTCAGCCTGGTCGGCATCCACGACGCTGCGGAGCGGATGCGCGCCTATCCGCACGAGCTGTCCGGCGGCCTTCGCCAACGGGTGATGGCCGCGATAGCCGTCTCGGGCACTCCATCGCTCATCATTGCGGATGAGCCGACCACGGCCCTCGACGTGACGGTGCAGGCCCAGGTTCTCGATCTGCTTCGGGAACTGCGCGACCGTATGGGGTGCAGCGTTCTCATCATCACCCACGATCTCGGGGTGGCCGGCCAGGTAGCCGATCGGATCGCGGTCATGTACGCGGGCCGTATCGTCGAGTTGGGAACCGCCGACGAGGTCTTACGGCGCCCGGCGAACCCCTACACGGTCGGTCTGCTCGGCGCCCGGCTGTCTCTGGGCATGCACCGCGGCGGACTCCTCACAACGCTCGCTCCTGAGACGGCGAGCGTCGAGGAACGCCTGCGCGGGTGTGCGTATCACTCGCGCTGCCAGCTCGCGACGACGGACTGCGCGACAGAGACGCCCTCGCTCGACCCGCTTGAGTCGGGCCCGGATGGTCATCTATCGGCATGTTGGCGTTCGCCCGCGAAGGTGGGTTCGCTTGCGGCATCGCTTCCTGCTCGGGCGGGGGTGGAGCTGCCCGATCTCACGTCGCTCGTCCCGATTCCCGCAGTGAAAGGACCGGCGGTCGAGGTCGTCGATCTGACCTGCGTCTTCCGCGGAAAGCGAGCTCGCGGCCGGGCGACCGCAATCCACGCGGTCCAGGGAATCTCGCTGCGCGTCGAACACGGCGAGGCTCTCTCGATCGTCGGGGAGAGCGGATCTGGAAAGTCCACACTGTTGCGTGTCATCGCAGGATTGACGCCCGCGACCTCCGGCACTGTCGCCGTCGGTCCCGATCGGCCACAGATGGTCTTCCAGGATGCGGGATCGTCTCTCACCCCCTGGCTCACCGTCGGCGAGATCCTGCGTGAACGACTGCTGCCTCTGCGGATTCCGCGGGCCGAAGCCAGTCGGCGCGTGGAGAGCATCCTCGAGTCGATGGGTCTCTCCGCGTCCATCGCAGTTGTACGGCCCGCTGAGTTGTCCGGCGGGCAGCGCCAACGTGTCGTGCTCGCGCGGGCAACGATCATCCCGCCGTCTGTTCTGCTCTGCGACGAGCCGACGAGTGCGCTCGACGCATCGCTCGCGGCGAGCGTGCTCAATCTCATCCGGGATCTGCGAGAGCGCCTGGGGATGACCGTGCTGTTCGTCACCCACGACCTCGCCGTCGCCCGTCTGATGGGCGACCGCATCGCCGTGATGAATCGCGGGCGACTCGTGGAACTCGGAGACGCGGACAGCATCATCACGCGCCCGCAGGATCCGTACACCGCGGCGTTGATCGCCGCTGTGCCCGAGCTGATCACCGACCGGAGGGCGGACTCATGACCCTGATCACGTCACCGGTACCGCGGTGGCGGGCAGTCTCGACGGGATTCGTCGCCGGCCGAAGGCTCACTGTTGTGCTCGTGTCGTTGCCGATGCTCATGACCCTCCTGGCACTGTTCGGTCGCATCCTCGCCCCGCACGACCCGGTGCAGCCTGTCGGGGGACTCAACCTGCCGCCCGGGAGCGACGGATTCCCACTCGGAACAGACGCCATCGGTCGCGACCTGCTGTCGCGCACCCTCTACGGTGTCCAGGCCAGCTGGTTCAGTGCACTGCTCGTCGTCGGGGTGGGACTGCTGATCGGTGGTCTGATCGGCGTCATCGCCGGAGTGACGGGAGGCTGGGTGGATGCCGTGCTCATGCGGGTGACCGACCTGTTCCTCGCCCTTCCCGGGGTGCTCGTGTCGATCGCGATCGTCGCGGCGCTCGGCGCCGGACTCGGGAACACCCTGATCGGGGTCTCCATCGTGTGGTGGCCGTATTACGCCCGCATCCTTCGTGGAGAGGCCAAAAGCATCGCTGCCCGGCCGCATGTCGAAGCGGCCCGGCTCGCCGGGATCTCTCGTCCCCGTCTCATCCTGCGCCACGTGCTGCCGGGGGTCGTTCCCACCGCCGTCGTCACCGCGAGCCTCGATGTCGGCAATGTCGTTTTGCTATTGGCCGGGCTCTCTTTCCTCGGTCTCGGGCAGTCCGCGCCGGCGCCCGAACTCGGGTCGGACACCGCGCGCGCCCTGTCACAGTTGCTGAGCGAATGGTGGGTTCCCGTCGTGCCCGGCCTGGCCGTCCTCATCGTGAGCCTCGTCGCAAATCTCGGCGGCGATGGTATTCGCACGCTCGTGACGAACAGGCGGTAGAGGATGATCGCCTTTCTCGCCAAACGTCTCGGCATCACGATCGTTTTGCTGTTCACCCTCTCGGCGATCATCTTCTTCCTCGAGTCGATCGCCCCCGGTGACCCCGTGAAGGCGTATCTCGGGGCCAACGCATCCCGGGTCGACGTGCTCGCCGAGCGCCATCGTCTCGGGCTCGACGAGCCGACGATCGTGCAGTTCGGTCGGTTTCTCGCAGGTCTCGCACACGGCGACCTCGGCGTGTCGTTTCGCACCCACCGCGCGGTGACCGCGGATTTTGCGGTGTACCTCCCGGCCACCATCGAGCTCGTCGTGTTCGCATTCGTCTTCGCGATTCTTCTGGCGGGCGGATTCGCCTTCTCCGCGGCGCTGCGGTTACCGGGAAGCAGTGTCTATCGCGGAATACTCCTCGTCGGTTCGACAGCCCCGCCGTTCCTGCTCGCCATCTTCGGCATCGTGTTGTTCTACCAGCAGCTGGACTGGCTGCCCGCGTCGGGCCGAGGCCCCGACGACGCGGGACCGACGGGCTTCCTTGTGATCGACACGCTCGCACACGCGGACCTGCCGGGTCTGGCGAGTACGTTTCAGCATCTGCTGCTTCCGGGTCTCGTGCTCGCGATCGCCCCGGCGATCGGTATCGGTCGCATCCTCCGGTCCAGTCTGGAGTCGACACTCTCCGCCGACTATGTGCGAACCGCGCGCTCGAAGGGGCTCAGCGGAGGTCGCGTGCTCGTCTCGCATGTACTTCGTAACTCGATCGGCCCCGCAATCTCCATGTCGGGGCTGCAACTCGGCTTCATGTTCGCCGGTGTCGTCGTCGTGGAACAGGTGTTCAGCTGGCCCGGAATCGGAAACTACCTGGCAAACAGCATCCCCGTCTCCGATTTCCCTGCGATCGCGGCGGTGACTCTCGTGCTCGGGGCGATCTATATCGCCACCAACGCCGTCGTCGATCTCCTCCAGGCCGCCGCGGATCCTCGCCTCGTCACCTGATCCCCACCCCCACCCAAGAAAAGGAGCTCAACGTGCACCACATGACAGCCCCACACCGTCGGCGAGCCACGATCGTCGCGGCAGCTCTCGTCCCCCTGCTCGCGCTGACGGCGTGCACGACGGGGACATCCGCGAAAACCACGAACTCCGCGCCGACCGACGGTGTTCTCACCGTCGGGCTTCTCGGCGATATCGGACAGCCGCCGGACCCCGACATCTACTACGCGAACAACGGCACCGCGATCATCATCAACACCTACGAGGGGCTCGTGCAGTACAAGAACGATGTCAGCGATGTGCAGATCGCGCCCCGACTCGCGACGTCATGGACGGTGTCGGCCGACAAGACCGTCTATACGTTCACACTCCGAAAAGGCGTCACATTCCACGACGGGACCCCGTTCACCTCCGCCGCGGTCAAAGTCGCGTTCGATCGGCGGATCGCCGTCAAGGGCGGAGCGGCCTACATGGTGCAGGGGGTGAAAAGTGTCGGCACCCCGGACGATCTGACCGCGGTGGTGACGCTCGACGCTCCCAATTCGGCATTTCTTGACGAACTCGCCTCGCCGTTCGGCCCCAAGATGGAATCACCCACCGGACTCGCCAAAAATGCCGGGTCGGACAATGCTCAGACCTACCTGATGACGCAGGACCTCGGTACCGGACCCTACGAGCTCACCACGGCGCAGACCGGCACCAGGTACGAGCTCACAAGATACGACAAATACTGGGGAACGATCTCGCCATTCACGACCATCAAATTGCCGGTCTACTCCGATCCGTCGGTGCTCGAACTCGCCTTCGACAAGGGCGACGTCTCGATGATCGCGGCCGCACTGCCGTCATCCGCCCTGAAGAAGTATTCCAAGACGAGCTACTCGACGAGCTATTTCCTGCCAACGCTCCAGTCGGCACTCATCACGGTGAATCCGTCGAAGTCCTTCTTCTCCAGCGTCGATGCCCGAATGGCGTTCATGTCGGCGATCGACAAGAAGACGCTCGTCAAGCAGGTGCTCGGAGAACGCTCCGAAGTCGCCACCACCATGTACGCCAAGGGGATGATCGGCGGTGGCGCCGACAAGCAGACCATCGCCTACGATCCCTCCAGGATGAAGTCCTTTGCGAAGACCGCCTCAGATAAGAAGCTGGTCATCGGATACGCGACGGGAAATACCAACGCGCAGCAGATCGCGAACATCCTCGCCGCCCAACTGATCGCCGACGGTCTGAACGCGACAGCGGAGACCTACACGACGTCCACCGTCTTCGGGTGGGCGAACGATCCGACGACCGGACCGGATGCCTTCATCGATGGCAATAACGGGCCGGACGGGGGTAGCCCGTACCTGTGGGGTCACGTGTTCTGGGACAAGACGGGCGGAATCGACTACTTCCTGTGCGACAACCCGAAGACGGATGAACTGCTGAATCAGGCGCTCGCAACCGGCGACGAGTCGACCTACGTCAGGGCAGCCGCGGAATACGAGTCGACGGGCTGCTACCTGCAGCTCTCGTACAACAAAGACTGGGTGGTGGCACAGAATTGGCTCACCAATGTAGCCAAGGCCCAGAACCTCGGCGCGAACGAGCTCGATTTCTCACTTCTCGGAATCAAGAAGTAACCGTCCCTCATCGGGCCGGGGAGCCCTCTCGGCTTCCCGGCCCTCTCCCGGTGAATACGCGCCACGTCGGTTCCCCTCTCACTGCGGCACACGCGAGTACTGTTTTCACGACCGAATCGAGCGTTATGACGACCGCCACGGAAAAGCCGCCAACGGCAGCCAAGCCCGATTCACTGTCGCGCCAGATCTACGCCCGACTGCGCGAGGACATCATCCGCGGCAAGTATCCGGAGGGCAGCCGGCTTGCGGAGCAGCCCATCGCGGAAGATCTGAAGGTGTCGCGAGTGCCCCTGCGAGAGGCGGTCCCGCTACTCGAGATGGATGGTTTCGTCCGCACGTTCCCTCGGCGCGGTGCCGTGGTATCCCATTGGAATGCGAAGGCCGTAGACGACCTCTT
Source organism: Lacisediminihabitans sp. (assembly GCA_025362355.1). Lineage (GTDB taxonomy): Bacteria > Actinomycetota > Actinomycetes > Actinomycetales > Microbacteriaceae > Lacisediminihabitans. The sequence continues at coordinate 17,363 of JANYGT010000001.1, forward strand.
CGACCTCCGGCTGACCATCGAGGTCGGGGCAGCGAGATATGCCGCCCGCCAGGTTGCTGCAGGGCAGTCGATGGAGCAACTCGATCATGCACTCGACTACTCGCAGCGCGTCGTCAAAGACCAGGACCCGTATGAGATCGCCCAGTCGAGCACCTGGTATCACGAAGCGATCGTCGACACGGCGGACAACGAATTGATGAGCCAGCTCATGAGGACCATTTCCGGACGGATGATGTGGTTGTTCTTCCTCACCTCCCAGCTGGATGTCGAGGATGCCTTCGAGGATCACGTCACACTCCGCAACGCGATCGCGAGCGGTAACGAGCGCGTCGCAGAATCGATCGCCTACGCGCACATCGAGCGGGATCGGGTGCCGTCGTTCGCGGCTCTTCGCGAGCGCGGCGCGTTCTGAGGCTGACGGTCCCGCGCGCAGGCACGCTCCGGGCGGGTGTTCACCCTCAGCGCGGAACGTGCAGCCAGGCGATCCCGCTCAGGTCGAGCTCCGTAGCGTCGGCCCTCTGCAGCACGACCATCAGCACGGCGTCGCAACTGCCGCAGCGAACGATGAAGGAGTGCGGCTTCTCATAGACCATCGCCTCGGCGAGCATGGCGGTCGCGCCGCAGGCATCGCAGCGCGCGGATGCGGTCGTGACGTCGAAATCGAAGACCTCCGAGAGCGGGCCGGCGAGCGCGTTTCCGTCGACGTGCCCTGGCACGCGGTGCACGGTCGCCATCATTTCCCTCCGAATCGTTCGGTCTTGATGCGGCCCGGATCGTGGCCGAGCCCGACCAGCGCGCTCGCGACGGCCTCGACGAATCCGGTCGGGCCGCAGACGAAGATCGCCGGATCATCCGACGGCGGGAAGGTGAGCGCGGCGAGATCGGCGGCAGTCACCCGACCGGCCGGGCGATCCCAACCCTCCGGCGCGCTGCGGGTGTAGAGCCAGGTCACGTCGACCCCCGGCGCTGGGGTGTCGAGCTCGGTGCGGAAGAACGCGTCATCCGGCTGGCGAACGGAGTAGAGCAGTCGAAAGGGTGCGGCGCTGCCGACCGCGGCGTGCGACCGGATCATCGCCATCAGCGGCACGACGCCCGACCCGCCCGCGATGAGTTGCACGCTGTCGGTCATGTCGGGTGTCCAGATGAACCAGCCGCCGAGCGGTCCGCGGATCTCGAGCTGATCACCCGGCATGATGTCGTCGACGAGGTAGGGCGAGACCTCCCCGTCGGGCAGTTTGTCGACCGCGAGCTGCAGCATCTGGCCGGCGCCGCTCGAGGCGAGCGAGTAGGAGCGAACGGCCTGATAGCCGTCTTCGGCGGTGAGGCGCACATCCACGTGCTGGCCTGCGATGTTGCCGCCCCAGCCGGGAACCTCGAGAAGGAGGCTGCGCCCGGTGCCGGTCTCGGTGCGGGTCTCGGTGCGGGTCTCGGCCACCGTTCCCACGTGCCAGACCGCCGTCACCAGTAGCGCTGTTCGAGCCAGGGATCGCCGTACATGTTGTAGCCGTTCTGCTCCCAGAATCCAGGCAGGTCGTCTGCCTGCAATTCGAGGCCGCTGATCCACTTCGCGCTCTTCCAGAAGTAGAGGTGCGGGATGAGCAAGCGTGCGGGGCCGCCGTGTTCGGGGTCGAGGTCTTCGCCGTCGAACTCGAAGGCGATCCAGGCCTTGCCGCCGAGGAGATCGGCGAGCGGCACGTTCGTCGTATAGCCGCCGTAGGAGTGCGCCATCACGTACTCGCAGGTCGTGTCGACGCCGTCGAAGAGGGTGTCGAGCGAGACCCCGCGCCAATTCGTTCCGAGCTTCGACCAGCGGGTGACGCAGTGGATGTCGGTGGCCACGTCTTCGACCTCGAGCGCGTGCAGACCGTCCCAGTCCCACCGATGCACGGCGCCGGCCTCGGTCGTGATCGAGAACTCCCAC
>JANYGT010000023.1 GCA_025362355.1 Lacisediminihabitans sp.
TCATGATCCAGGGCGGCGACCCGCTCGGTCAGGGCACCGGCGGCCCGGGGTACAACTTCGACGACGAGATCCACCCGGAACTCAGTTTCACCGAGCCCTACGTGCTGGCGATGGCGAACGCAGGCTCGCGCGGCGGCAAGGGAACCAACGGATCACAGTTCTTCATCACGACCGTCCCGACCACCTGGCTGCAGGGAAAGCACACCATCTTCGGCGAGGTTGCCGATGAGGACTCCCGCAGCGTCGTCAAGAAGATCGAGGCCGTCGAGAAGGATGCCCGCGACAAGCCGCGCACAGACGTGGTCATCTCGAGCATCAGCATCGACGAAGTCTAGGTAGGGCGTTCCCCCTTCATGAGCCAGTTGCCGGACTCTTCGGCCAACTACTGTTATCGGCATCCGAACCGGCAGAGCTTCGTGCTCTGCCAGCGCTGCGGTCGCACGATCTGCCCAGAGTGCCAGACGCAGGCCGCGGTCGGTGTGCACTGCCCGGAATGCGTTCGCGAGTCGCGGCAGAGCATGCCACGTACCCGACCGGCTGTGGTCACCGCCGTGAGGCGCGCGACCGGAACGGATGCTCCGGTCGTGACCTACGCGATCATGGCGCTGTGTCTTCTCGTCTTCATTGCTGAGGCCGCAACCGGACTGCTGACATCACGAACAGGAAGTGTCGTCTACTCGGCACTGGCGTACTACCCGCCTCTTACAGTGGTGCAGCCCTGGCGGATGGTGACCTCGCTCTTCGTGCACGCGTCGGTGCTGCACATCCTCTTCAACATGTTCTCGCTCTTCATCCTCGGCACGCAGGTCGAGGCGATGATCGGGAGAGTCCGTTTCGCCGTGCTGTTCCTGCTCGCCGGTGTCGGAGGCTCGGTGGCTGTTCTGCTCCTCGCGCCCGGGGTCGTCGTGGTCGGGGCATCCGGTGCGATCTTCGGACTGTTCGGTGCCTACTTCATCATCGCGCGTCACCTGGGGGCGAACGCCACCCAGCTGATCATCGTGATCGCGATCAACCTCGGCATCGGTTTCGTGGTTCCCGGTATCGCCTGGCAGGCCCACGTCGGCGGGCTGGTGATCGGCGCTCTGGTGGCGCTGGTCTTCGTTCGGACGAGGGCGCGGAATCTTCGGATCCCCCAGGTGGGAATGCTGATCGGGGTCGGGGCGCTGCTGGTAGGACTCAGCGGAATCGGCGTCGCGCTCATCGGTGCGTGACGATCGAGCGCTTCCGGACACTGAGTTATCCACAGCTCTATCCACACTGGGGATAATTACACCGGTGTAACTCGCCCTTCGCCAGCGATCCGGTCGCGGAGGGTCAGCGCCAGCGGGTCGTCATGAGGAAGCCGAGGAACAGGATTCCGAAGCCGACGAGGATGTTCCAGTTCTGCAGCGACGGGACGGGCAGTTGCTGTGCCCCGCTGACGTAGAAGACGATGATCCAGATGAGGCCGACGAGCATGAGGCCGAACATGATCGGCTTGAACCAGATCGGGTTCGGAGCGTCGTCTCCTCCGCGCGTCTCGACGGGGGAGGCGGGCTTCGTACGCGAGTTGGATCTGGCCATTCCGGAATTGTAGCGTGAATGCCCCCGGGCCTCCCGGGAAGTGGTAAATCCTAAGCGCCAATGGAGGATCGAACGCTTAGAATCCAACAATGGACGGGAACCAGGGGGATCGCGCCGTCACTGGATCGGGCGGTGTACGCAGCCTGCCGAGAAAGCGACATCGTGTCAGCATCATCGGTGTATTCGGCGAGCTGCTGATCACGGCCGGTGTACTCGTCTTCCTGTTCCTCGGGTGGCAGCTCTGGCTGAACGACATCATCGTCGGAAACCAGCAGGACAAGGCAGCGGTGGCGGTGGCCCAGCAGTTCGGTGGTGGCACGGTTCATGCGGCTCCGGTTGCCGGTCCGACAGACTTCGGCCAGCCGGTCGTCGGCATCGCTCCGGCGAACCGTGTGCAGATCGCGGTGCTCTACATCCCGCGATTCGGAGCGGACTGGTCGAGACTCATCTCGCAGGGCGTCGGCCAGGATGTGCTCGACACGACGGGCATCGGTCACTATCCCGGCTCGGCGATGCCGGGCCAGGTCGG
>JANYGT010000076.1 GCA_025362355.1 Lacisediminihabitans sp.
AGTTTCGCATGGTCTAACGGCGGCAAGACGATCACCTTCACCATGCGCCCTGACGCCAAATGGACCGACGGACAGGCTGTGACTGCCGCCGACGTCGCATACACGTTCAATCTGCTGAAGTCGAACCCCGCCCTGAACTCGGCTGCGCTACCCATCGAGAGCGCGTCTGCACCGAGCAATGACACCGCGGTTGTCAACTTCTCAGTGTCGTCGTACGCAGCCATCGACTACATCGCCGGAAGCACCTACATCCTTCCCCAGCACATTTGGAAAGACATCTCCAACCCGACTACAACGCTGAATGCGAAGCCGGTCGGATCGGGTGCCTACACGGTCAAATCCGTAACGGGAGCTGCGCTCACCCTGACGGCTAACTCGAAGTACTACATGGCGGGACTACCGAAGGTGAAGACCTACCGGTTCCTGTACTTCAACGGCAACCAGGCGGCCAATCTCGCAATCGAGAACGGACAGGTCGACTGGGCGAACACGTACATCCCGAACATCAACACCGTCTACAAGGCGAAGGACCCGAAGTTCGTGGTGTCGAATACGCCGGTGGCAATCACCTCGATTGTTCCGAACTTCTCGGATCCGGTGGTCTCGCAACTGCCCGTACGACAGGCGATCAGCTATGCGCTCAACCGAGACCAGATCAGCAAAATCGTCTACAACGGATACGCAAACCCGATCGCTACCTCCGGGCTCATCAGCCCCAACTTCGACAACGTCGCCGACTCGACTCTCAAAGACTCGAAATTCACTTTCAGTGTGAGCAAAGCGAAAACGACGCTCGAATCGGCGGGCTATTCGCTTGGTTCTGACGGCTTCTTCGCCAAGGGCGGCAAGCGATTGAGCCTTACCGTCCAGGTGCCGTCGGGCTACACCGACTACGTGCAGGCGCTCCAAGTGATGGTGCAGGAACTCAAGACCGCGGGTATAGAGCTTGTCGTGCAAGGTGAGTCGGTCAACGCGTGGACGTCGAACTTCTACGGCGGCAAGTTCCAGTTGCTGATGACCTACCAGGGCTTCACTTCCAGCCCCTACGTCTATTACAAGACGATCATCGGCAGTGTCGGTCTCCCGGCCGTCGGCCAGGTGAACACGGCTGGTAACCAGGGGCGCTACACGAATGCCGAAGTCGACAACCTGTTGGAGAAGATCCAGGCGACGGATGACGTATCGGTGCAGAAGCCCGATTTCATCCAGATCCAGAAGATCTTCGCCCGAGACCTCCCGGTGATCCCGCTGTTCCAGCAACAGAATGAGGGAACGTTCAACGGCAATCACATCAGCGGGTTCCCGACGCCGCAGAACCCCTACGCCTCGTCGGGCCAGCAGCAGCCGAACGTCGGTTGGGTGGCGATGCACATCGTTCCGGTCAAGTAAGGCTGGATGCAATGACTCAACTCGGAATCAGGTGGGGAAGGACAAGTCGGCGATGACCTACTTCTTGCGCAAGGTGGGCTTTTACTTGCTCGCCCTGCTGGGAGCTCTCACTCTCAACTTCTTCCTTCCCCGGCTGGTTCCGGGGAACCCCGTAGACATTCTGATAGCGAGGATGTCTCAGAACGGAGCACCGCCACCGGGGACTCGTGCGGCTCTCACCAAGCTGCTCGGGCTCTCGGGCGGCAATATCTTTGAGCAGTTCGGGCAGTACATCGATCAACTCGCACATCTCAACCTCGGGGTGTCGATCACGAACTTCCCACAGCCCGTCACCCAGGTGATCGCGGCCGGGCTCCCCTGGACCCTCGTGCTCGTCGGCGTTTCTACCGTGCTGTCGTTCATCATCGGCACCACGCTCGGGGCGCTGGCCGGATGGCGCAACAGCCGCATCCTCAACGCGCTGGCTCCTGCGACGACCTTTCTCACTGCGGTTCCTTACTTCTGGCTCGCGTTATTATTCCTGTACCTCTTCGGCGTCGTCTGGAAGATCGCACCGATCAACAGCGGCTACGACTCATCCCTTACCCCGGGGTTGAATGGAGCTTTCATCGGCTCGGCAATACTGCATTCGCTGGTCCCGGCGCTCACGATCGTGCTCGCCCAACTCGGCGGGTGGATGCTCAGCATGCGAAACATGACGCTGCTCACCCGATCGGAGGACTACGTGATCGCGGCCGGGGCGAAGGGATTGCGGCCAAGTCGCATCTTGATCGGATACGCCGGGCGGAACGCCGTGCTGCCGAGCGTTACCGGATTCGCGATCTCCCTCGGATTCGTTGTGAGCGGCTCGATCATCATGGAAATCGTCTTCTCCTACCCGGGCATCGGCTACCTGCTGCTGCAGTCGGTGCAGAACAGCGACTATGCCCAGATGCAGGGGATCTTCCTGGTGATAACGCTCGCAGTACTCGGCGCGAACTTCCTGGTGGACATGCTGTACGGATTCGTCGATCCGAGAACGAGGCAGGCGACGTGAGCCACATCACGACAAGGGAGACGCCGCGATGACCGTGCTGCCCACCACCGAATCGGTCGGTACCGACCCCCTTTCCGGCGCTGCCGCCCGGCGCAACGGCGCGCGTGCGGTCCTCCGCCAGCTGACCAGCTCACCGCAGATGATCGTGGGAGCTGTGCTGCTCGCGATCTTCATTGTTGCGGCGATCATCGGCCCGCTCGTCGTCGACAATCCGGACGCCCTGGTTGGCACGGCGCTGCAGGGTCCATCGGCGGAGTTCCCGCTCGGCACCACCCAGTCAGGGCAAAACGTGTTCGCGCAGCTCCTCGTCTCAGCGCAGGGAACGCTGATCGTCGGCTTCGCGGCCGGTATCATAGCCACGATTCTCGCGCTGGTCATCGGGGTGGGGGGAGCTTTCGTCGGCGGCTACACCGACGACTTGCTCAACCTCTTCACCAACATCTTTCTGGTGATTCCCACACTGCCGCTCGTGATCATCATCTCGGCCGACCTCTCGACGAAGGGGTACAGCACCACCGTGCTCATCATCGCGATCACGAGCTGGGCCGGAGGAGCCCGCGTGCTGCGCGGACTCACGCTGTCAATGCGATCCCGCGATTACGTTCTTGCCGCCCGGGTGTCTGGCGAACGCACCTGGCGCATCGTGCTTGTCGAGGTGCTGCCGAATCTCACGGCGTTCATCCTCTCGAGTTTCATCTTCAGCGTGATCTTCGCGATCCTCACCCAAGCTGGCCTCGCCTTCATCGGCCTCGAGAGCCCGAGTTCGCAGACATGGGGCAACATGCTCTACTTCGCTCAGAACGCCGAGGCACTGTCATCGGGTGCCTGGTGGTGGTTCGTGCCGCCGGGCCTCTGTATCGCCCTTGTCGGCACCGCGCTCACTCTGGTGAACCTCGGACTCGACAAGGTCATCAACCCCAAACTCAAAGTCGTGCGCCCGGCCGCGCAAGCCAACCGGAAGAAGGAAGGTTGATCATGTCATCGACCGAACCGCATCACGATGTCGTTCTGCGGGCATCCAACATCTCCGTCGATTACTCGGGAGAATCCCCGACGCACGCCGTGAAGAACGTCTCGCTCGAGCTGCGGCGCGGAGAGATCCTCGGCATCGCCGG
>JANYGT010000086.1 GCA_025362355.1 Lacisediminihabitans sp.
CGTGGCGGGCGACACCGTCGTCGTGTCTTTCGCAACGGCCGACACCATGGACGAGCTCGGTGTCGTCGAGTCGGGCGCAGCGCGAGCGCTCACCGATTTCTCCGCGCCGCTCCGGGAGTCGGGGGTCATCAATCCGACGGAAGTGACCATCACGGCGCGTGACGGCTATCCTGTGCACGGCTGGACGCTGACGCCGGCGGGGGACGGGCCGCATCCGGTGCTGCTCAATATCCACGGCGGGCCATTCGCGCAATATACGGTCGCATTCTTCGACGAGATGCAGGTCTACGCGGATGCCGGTTACGCCGTCGTCATGTGCAACCCGCGAGGCAGCGCGGGCTACGGCGTCGACCACGGCCGTGCGATCCGGAAGGCCATGGGAACGGTCGACCTCACCGACGTGCTCGACTTCCTCGACGGGGCCATCGCCGCGAACGACTCGTTCGATGCCACACGCGTCGGCATCATGGGCGGTTCCTACGGCGGCTATCTCACCGCGTGGACGATAGCCCACGATCATCGTTTCGCTGCAGCCATCGTCGAGCGCGGATTCCTCGACCCCGACGGATTCGTCGGAACGAGCGACATCGGCTCCTTCTTCGGCGACGAGTACACCGGAACGGATCCGCAGCAGATGGCGGCTCAGAGCCCGCAGGCGGTGGTCGGCCAGGTCACCACCCCGACCCTAGTCATCCACTCCGCCGACGATCTGCGCTGCCCGCTGTCACAGGGTGAGCGGTACTACGCCGCCCTGAAGCGAAACGACGTCGAGACCGAGCTGCTGATCTTCCCGGGCGAAAACCACGAACTCAGCCGTGCGGGGCGTCCGCGTCACCGTCTGCAGCGATTCGACGCGATTCTCGAGTGGTGGGATCGGTATCTGCCCGTGACGGCGCCATGACCGGGGGACTTCGTCTCACCTCGCGCATCCTGCTGTTCGATCGCGACGGCAACGTGCTGCTCTTCCTCACGAAGGCTCCGGACACGAGCGGCATCTCGCGCTGGCTGACGCCCGGCGGGGGAGTGGACCCCGGCGAGAACCACGAGCAGGCCGCCGTCCGCGAACTCTTCGAGGAGACCGGGCTCAGGGTCGAGAGTGTCGGCGAGCCGGTCTGGTCGAGCGACTTCGAGGTCGAGTGGGATGCCGCCGATCACTCGAGCGGTCACGCCGAGTTCTACGTTCTCACCGTCGACCGGTTCGAGCCGTCGGATGCGAACTGGACGGACGAGGAGAAGGTCGACGTGCTCGAAGCCCGATGGTGGTCGCCCGACGACCTCGAGATCACGACCGAACCCTACGAACCCCTCGAGCTTCCCGCTGTCGTACGACGGAACATCCCCACCGAAGGAGCATCATGACCGACGAACTTCCCACGTTCACCATCGCCGACCTCGAGCAGCTGACCGGGCTGGATGTCGCATCCTTCGACAACGACGACGCCGTCGATCTCGGACTCATCGCCGTCGCGGTCATCCGTGAGGGTGACCGCAATCTCGCCGTACAGATCATGGTCGGCGACGAGCCCGCGTTCCGTGCGAATCTGAAGAACACCGGCTCCGGCAACGACCCCTGGCTCGCCGGCAAAGCCGCCGTCGCGCGCCATTTCGCCGAACCGTCACTTCTGGTGAAGCTCCGCCAGGAGGAGGCCGGCACCACCCTCGAGCAGCAGGGACTCGACTTCGAGACCTACCGTGCGCACGGCGGTTCGGTGCCGATCCGCATCGACGGCGTCGTCGTCGGCACCATCACGATGTCTGGCGAGCCGGATGTCGTCGACCACGCCGCAGCGATCGAAACGGTCAGGCGCTATCTGGCGCGCTGACCGCAGCCTGAGTCGGCTAGGGCTTGCTGAAAATCGAGGTCGCTACGTCGGGGTTGATCGCGGTGGTGACGGCGAAGGTGCCGTAGAGGACCACGAGCACGGCCATGCCCGCGAGCAGAAGTGATCCGAGCACGATGACGACCCTGAAGAAACTGACCATGGTTCCAGTATTACCTGTTGGGCCGGCCTTGATGGACGCCGCGATCACCCGTCACTCATTGCCGTCGATGTCGCCGGCGGCGATCGCATCGGCAAAGAGGCGGATGTCCGGGCCCGGCTTGTAGTCGATGAAACGGTCCTTGAGGCGCGAATTCAGTTCCGCGTACACCTCGTCGGAGGACGCGTCGGCCATCGTCGCGCTCAGCTCGAGCACGGCATCCCGCAGCACCCCGTCCGCATCGTCGACGATCTTCGCGCGCGCTTCATCGTTCCAACGGATCTCTGTAGATTTCATAGTTCGCACGGTAGGCCGCTCTGGCGAGGTCGTCGAGGGCTTGACCTCGACGACCTCGCCCGTCCCGACTGAGAAGGACTCAGACGACGGCGACTTCCGACGGGGCGATGTTGTTGTTGATGCGGAAGACATTGTTCGGGTCGTAGCGGTCCTTCACCATTCGCAGGCGGCGGTAGACCGTCGGGGCGTAGGCGGTCTCGGTGTCGGCCACCTCATCCGCCGACAGGAAGTTGGGGTACGAGACCATATCGCTGTGCGATGACATCACCTCCGCCGCTCCCTTCGTCCAGGCCTTCTGGTCGACGTCGTCTTTCGGGTCGGACCAGAGCGACAGCACCTGGAACGACCACTGCTCGTTGCGGTGACCGATTGCCGAGTGCGTCTCGTCGACCGCCGCGTATTGCGTGTGAGCGCCGAGCGGCGCACAGATGATCTGCGTGAGCGGTTCTGTGACCGTCTCGGCGAGTCCGACGATGTCGTCGACGGCGGCATCCGTCATCTCCGACATGAATCCGCCCTTGAAGTAGTCGCGCTTACCGGCCGGAGCGCCCTTGTCCATCAACATCTGAAGCTCGGTGTACTCGAGTTCGCGAACCAGATCGACGATCGGTTCCCCGAGGGCATCGAGGGCCGCGATGCCGGCGGCCGCGTCTTCCGGGGCACCGGCCCAGAGCACGATCGTCGCGGCGACCACCTTTCCGCGATATTCCTCCGGCACGAACGGGGCTGGCGGGGCCGTGATGAACGCGAGCCCGCCGCACAGCTCCTTCGGCGCACTCATCATCACGTCGCGGTAGGCGGCAAGAACTTCGCGCCCACGCTCGATCGGGTAGAAACGTTGGCCGCCGAGCACGATCGGGCCGAGGCGCCGCAGCTGGAAGCGCAGCTCGGTGATCACGCCGAAATTGCCGCCGCCGCCGCGAAGCGCCCAGATCAGATCCGGATCGTCGTCGGAATCGACGACTACGCCCTCGGCGGTGACCATCCGCACGCCGGTGAGGCTGTCGGAGGTGAGCCCCATCGCGCGCTCGAGCCAGCCGCTCCCGCTCCCGATGGTGAGTCCGGTGACGCCGGTGCCGGAAATGCGGCCGCCCGTCACGGCGAGCCCGTGTTGCTGTGTCACCGCGTCGAACTGGCCCCAGGTCAGCCCGCTTCCGCAGGCGATGGTGGCCGCTTCGTCGTCGATGATGACATCCTGCAGGTCTCGACAGTCGATGACGATTCCGCCGTCGCAGCTGCCGAAGCCCGGAGCGGAGTGGCCTCCGGCGCGGATGGCCAGCGGGAGCTCGAACTCGCGGGCCGTGCGGATGCCGACCGCGACATTCGCGTCATCCGCCACACGGATGATAGCGAGCGGATGCTTGTCGATCATGCCGTTGAACCCGGCACGAACCTCGTCGTAGTCGGGGTCTTCCGCGGTGACGACGCGACCGGTGACGGAGTCGCGAAGCGCGGACGGGTCGAAAAGGGTGTTCTGAAGCATGGGTCTCCAATGACCGAGATGAGTGGGTAGGGGTGGGTGAAAGCCAGGCGGGGATATTCAGCCCACGCGTTTGAGCGTGCACACCACGCGCTGCCACACGGTGCAGCCGTTCAGGAATGCCGGGCGGATCACGAGTGGAGTCCGAATGCCCGCAGCCAGACGGTGGTGAGTCGAGCGGTCAACGCGTCACGGTCGGCAGTCGTCGGTGTTCCGCGCACGAGATCGTAGAAATTCCGCTCGGTCATGAGCATGAGCACCATGACGAGCTGGGTCGCCTGTTCCAGATCGTGTGCCTCCGGCACCCGGCCGTGGCGTTGGAGCAGCTCGACGGTGGGGGCGCGCACGATTGCGAAATTGTCGAGATTTCGCTGGTAGACCTCCGGGATGGATGCCCCGAGCTCGACGCTCGCGAGCAGTACGGTTCGGTGATCCCACCAGAGGTCGGCGGCGGCCCGCACCGTCGCCGCCACCGCCTCGGCCGGGGCGGAGGCGTCATCCTCATCGACGACGTCGAGGATGCGGAGGGTGAAGTCGAGAACCGCCTCGTCGATCAGGCTGGCGAGCAGCGCCTGCTTGGACGAGAAGTAGAAGTAGAAACTCGCCCGGGAGATCTCCGCCTCCTCCGCGATGACCGCGACGGACGCCTCGGCGAACGAACCGGCCTCGAGCAGTCGAGCGGCGGCATCCAGAAGAGCACGCTCGCGTCGATCGCCCTTCGAGGGCCGTTCGGCGCGTTGGGTGCGCCTCGGGGCGACGTCGCTTTCGATCACGGAAGCAGCCTATGACAGACAATCGACGGTTGTCTAGTATTAATCGACAGATGTTGACTTTAGGTCGACCGCGTTTCACGATGAGATAAAACTCGATGAGGAGAGACCGCATGACCCTGACCGAAGTGACCACGACGCAGTCCACGACCTGGTTGTCCGAGTTCGTCGACGCGCTCGGCGAAGACAATGTTCTCGATGCGCACGCCGAGGGCATCGACGCATATCTCGACCCCTTCGCCTTCCACGAGAGCGCCCGGCCCGCAGCGGTCGTCCGACCGTCGACCGTCGTTGAGGTACAGCGTGTACTCGCGATAGCCCGGCAGTACGGTCTCGCCCTCTGGACGATCTCCCGCGGACGCAATTTCGCCTACGGGGGAGCGGAGGCGCGGGTGGCGGGTTCGGTCATCTGCGATCTCGGCCGGATGGATCGCATCCTCTCCGTCGACGAGGAGTGCGGGGTCGCGTTCGTCGAACCGGGCGTGTCGTTCCAGGCGCTCGATGCGCATCTTCGTGCCATGGGATCCGGCCTCGGCGTCTCGGTGCCCGACCTGTCGTGGGGGAGCCTCATCGGAAATACTCTCGAGCGCGGGTTCAGCTACACCACCCAGTCGGAGCACCAGGCGACCCAGTGCGGGATGGAGGTCGTGCTCGCGGATGGCGACGTGGTGCGCACCGGGATGGGCGCCCTTCCGGGCAGCGACTCCTGGGGCAATTATCGTGGCGCGTTCGGTCCGGGTTTCGATGGTCTCTTCTTCCAGTCCAATCTCGGCATCGTCACCAAGATGGGCATCTGGCTGAGGCGACGGCCGCAACGGATGGCCTGCTGTTCGATCACCGTCGAGGGGGAGGAGCAGCTGGGAGATCTCGTGGAGGCACTCCGCCCGCTGCTGATCGACGGCACCGTCCAGAGCAATGTCGTGATCGGAAATGCGATGATCGTCACCTCGAGCATCACCACCCGCGACCACTTCTATGACGGGCCGGGCCTGATGCCGGCGTCGGCGCTACTCGCCGCGCGAGAAGAATTCGACATCGGCAGTTGGAATGCCCAGCTCGGCGTCTACGGCAGCCCGGAGCTTCTCGCCGCCCGGCAGGCTGCGATTGAACGGGCTGTTCTCACGATCCCCGGCGCGAGTATCGTCTTCGACGAGTACGCGGGGGATGTCGATCCAAAGCTGGGGTCAGCTCACGAAACGGAATAAATAACACGCTAAGGGTTTCCGGGGCGGCGGAGCGGCCGTAGTTTTCCGTTTCTGGGTTGGCGGGGGGTGTTCCAGGTGTAGTCGCCGGTGAGGTTAATGTGTTCCCAGCCGAGCGGTGAGAGGTGATCGAGCAGCGGGTCGTCCGTGGGATGCTCGGTCGTGGTGATGGCATGCTCGAGGTAGACGGTGTTCCAGAGGGTGATCGCGGCGGTGAGCAGGTTCAGCCCGGACGCGCGGTGGCGTTGGTTGTCGTAGGAACGGTCGCGGAGTTCACCGAGTCGGTTGAAGAACACCGCACGGGCGAGCGCGTTTCGTGCTTCCCCTTTGTTGAGGCCGGTTTGCACGCGCCGGCGGAGTTCGGGGTTTTGCATCCAGTCGAGAGTGAAGAGGGTGCGTTCGAGTCGACCCAGTTCCCGAAGTGCTGTGGCGAGACCATTCTGGCGTGGGTAGCTGCCTAGCTTCCGGAGCATCAGCGACGCGGTGACTGTGCCGGTCTTGATCGAGGTGGTGAGGCGCAAAATATCGTCCCAGTGGGTGCGGATGATTTCTGTGTTGATGCTCCCGCCGATCAGCGGCTTCAGCGTCGGGTAGCTGTCGGACTTTCCGGGAATGTAGAGACGTTTATCGGCAAGTCCCCGGATGCGCGGGGCGAACCGGTAGCCGAGGAGATGGGTGAGTGCGAAGACGTGATCGGTGAAGCCAGCGGTGTCGGTGTAGTGCTCCTCGATTCGGAGATCGGACTCGTGGTACAGCAGCCCGTCGAGGACATAGGTGGAGTCGCGCACGGTGGCGGTAATAACTTTGCTGTGAAACGGCGCGTATTGGTCGGAGATGTGGGTATAGAACTGCACTCCTGGTTCTTGGCCGTATTTGAGGTTGACGTGGCCGGCGAACAGGCCGCGGCCGCCGGCTTTGAAGTTCTGCCCGTCCGAGGATGAGGTGGCGCCGTGGCCCCACCTGGCGGCGAAGGGTTGCCGGGTTTGTGCGTTGACGATCTCTGCGAGGGCGGCCGCGTAGGTTTCATCGCGAACATGCCAGGCCTGCAGCCAGCCAAGTTTCGTGACAGTGATCCCGGGCGATGCTTCCGCCATTTTCCGAAGACCCTGATTGATGGCGTCGGAAAGAACCGCGGTCAGCAGCAGGGTGGTGTCCTTGGGCGGTTGGCCGGATTTGAGGTGGGTGAAGTGTTTGGAGAACCCAGTCCACTGATTGTCTGTGACAGCTTGAGCGAAGTCCACTAGGACGGCTTGATCGACTACCATCTTGAGCTTTGCCGGGGAGTCGTGACGGTCTGATTCACGTCCACCCGCACCGTTGATCATCTGACCCTGTGGTGTCAGCGGTGGAAGGCAGTTATGGAGTCCAGGGTGGATCTGTATGCACGAATCCGGCGCGATGCTCGCGTGGAACAGCTCTCGATCCGAGAGCTGTCTCGCCGGCATGGCGTGGCACGGGAGACGATCCGGGCGGCACTTGCCAGGGCAGAGCCGCTACCTCGGAAGATCCCGGAACGTGCCTCGCCAAGGTTGGATCCGTTCAAGGCCGTCATCGATCAGATGCTCACCGACGACCTGACGGCGCCGAGGAAGCAACGACACACTGCCCGAAGGGTCCTCGCCCGTCTCGCGGACGAGCGCGGGGCTGCGGAGTTGTCATATTCGACGGTGCGGGATTACGTCGCCCGCCGCAGACCCGAGATCAACGCAGCCGCGGGCCGCGCTGAGGATGCGTCCGTCCCGCAGGAACACGCTCCGGGCGCGGAGGCGGAGGTCGACTTCGGGGGCGTCTATGTGATGCTCGCCGGGGTGAAGACGAAGTGTCAGCTGTTCGCATTCCGGCTGTCCCACTCCGGAAAAGCGGTGCACCGGGTTTATCCGACGTCCGGGCAGGAAGCGTTCCTTGAGGGCCACATCGATGCGTTCGAAACGCTCGGCGGGATCCCGACAGTGCAGATCAAGTACGACAACCTAACCGACGCCGTCACGGCGGTGATCTTCGGCACAGGGCGCCGTCGGACGGAGAACTCCCGCTGGGTGTTGTTCCGGTCCCATTACGGGTTCGACCCCTTCTATTGTCTCCCCGGAATCGATGGTGCTCACGAGAAAGGCGGCATCGAAGGGGAGGTGGGACGGTTCCGCCGGAACCGGCTCTCACCGATGCCGGTCGTGGATTCCCTGGCAGAGTTGAACGAGAAGATCATCGCCTGGGACGAAGCCGACGATGCCCGCCGCATCGACAACAGGATCCGGACCGTCGGCCAAGACTTCGCCACGGAGCGACCGCTGCTTGCTCCGTTGCCATTCGAGCGGTTTGAGCCGGGACTGTCTCTGACGCCCCGGGTTGACCGGTCGGCGTTGGTCACGGTGAGGATGGCGAAGTACTCCGTTCCCGCCCGGATGATCGGCCGTCCCGTCCGAGTGTCCCTCCGAGCGTCTGAGGTGATCATTTTCGATGGCCGCACCGAGATCGCCCGGCATCCTCGGGTGGTGGCGGTCCGCGGGCAGAGCGTGAACCTGAGCCTGTCAAGTTGTTTGTGTAAGCGGGCATCGCTCGGTTTTTAGAGGTAGGGGTGGATGCGGTCGGGGTAGGCGAGGGTGAGTTGGGCGAGGGCTTGCTTCCAGTTCGTGGTGATCTGGCCTTCGACGAGTCGTCCTTCAGCGTTGCGCTTGACGCCACGAGCGCGCCCTCGTTCCTTGAGCCGGTCGCGGGCTCGTTTGTCTTCGATGTTGCAGATCGCGAGCCAGAGGAGTTTCATGGCGGCGTCGTCGGAGGGGAAGTGGCCGCGGTTCTTGATGATCTTGCGGAGCTGGTAGTTCAGCGACTCGATGCTGTTCGTGGTGTAGATCACCCGCCGCAGCATCGGCGGGAACGCGAGGAACGGGGTGAACCTGTCCCACGCGTCCTCGAACACGCGGACCGTGTTCGGGTTCGCCTGCCCGAGCTCCGACGCAGCGAACTTGCTCAGTGCGGCCAGGGCGGCGTCTTCGTCGGCGGCCTGGTAGATCGGCTTGAGCGCGGCCGCGACGGTCTTGCGGTTCTTGTAGTTCACGAACCGCATCGCCGAGCGAATCAGATGAACAACACACGTCTGCACGGTCGATTCCGGCCAGGTAGCCTCGATCGCTTCGGGGAACCCGGTGAGCCCATCAACGCAGACGATCAGGACATCGGCGATGCCGCGGTTGGCGAGCTGCGCGCAGACACCGGCCCAGAACTTCGCACCCTCGGTGGCTTGGATCCAGATCCCCAGGACGTGCTTGATGCCCTCCATGTCGACGCCGACAGCGATGTGAGCGGCCTTGTTCCGCACGTGCGCGCCGTCGTCCCGGACCTTCACGATCAGCGCGTCCAGGTAGATCACCGGGTAGAACGACTCCAACGGCCGTTGCTGCCAGGCGAGGACCTCGTCGAGGACCTCGTCGGTTATCTTCGAGATCGTCTCCCGGCTGATCTCGGTTCCGATCGTGGAAACCAGGTGATGCTCGATATCGCGCACGGTCATCCCGCCCGCGTAGAGCGACACGATCATGTCATCGAGGCCTCCGACGCGGCGGGAGCCCTTGGGCACCAAGACGGGCGTGAAAGACCCGTCGCGATCCCTGGGGATCGCGAGCTCAACATCGCCGACGCTGGTCGCGACGGTCTTCGCGGACGTGCCGTTGCGCGAGTTCGAATGCAACCCGGCCTCGAGGTCCCCCTTCTCGTAGCCGAGATGCTCGGTCAGCTCTGTCTGCAGCCCGCGCTCGAGGCCGGCCTTGATGAGCTGCTGAATCAACCCGTCCTTACCGTCAAGGCGGACCTCGCCAGCATCGATCATCGCGTAGAGGTCATCGAGGGCGCCCGACGCTTCGAGCGCTTTCACGCCCTCACGCTGCACGCGACGACGATCCTCGCGTTCCGGCCTATCAATCATGGTCATCAGTGTCTCCGATCAAGTAAGAACAGCACCCCTTACACAAACGATCTGACACCCTCCAGTCGCCAGATCTTGCGAGCACCACTGATGCCACGACCCAAGTTCCGGTCCCAGAACACTCGCTCGATCACCGCGATCAGTTCCTCATCTCGCAGCGACCGCGGCGACGCCGGGCGCGCTTTGAAGGCGTAGTAACCAGACGGGGCGATCTTCACCTGATGCTCGGTGAGCACGCGGCAGATCGGCTCGACCCCGAACAGGTCACGGTGATCATCGATGAACGAGATCACCACGGCAGTCGCGGGTCGAGCTCCCGCGCGAAGAACGAGGACGCCGCCAACAGAATCTCGTTCGCCCGTCTCAGTTCTTTGACCTCAGCCTCAAGAGCCTTGATCCTTGCCGCGTCACCCGAGGTGACCCCGGGCCGCTCGCCCGCGTCGATCGAGGCCTGCTTCGCCCAGCCCCGCAACGTGTCCGAGTTCACCCCGGTGCACTGCCCCGACACGCACCACCGCCGCGTTCAACGACAGATCCGGGTCTTCCTTCCGGGCCTCATAAACGAGCCGAACAGCCCGATCCCGCAACTCCTGCGGATACTTCCGTAATGCTGGCATGATCATCATCCTTCGGGGAATCAGACCCTCCACACAACCCGGGGCGATTCACTTGACCCCCCAACGAACGAACCGAAGCCACACCGACGCCCCGGAAGCCCT
>JANYGT010000045.1 GCA_025362355.1 Lacisediminihabitans sp.
GGGTGCGGAAGCCGACGATCGTGCCGGTCACGTTGTGCAGCTCGACGATCGCGTCCTCATCGGTGGCCTCGACCATCGGGCGATACGGCTTCTCCTGCTTGACGACCGTGCGCATGGTGATCCACTCGAACTCGGCGTCGATCCGCAGCGCGTACATGTAGTTCTCTGACGACGTCATGTGGTCGATGAAGGCGGATGCCTCGGCCCGGAGCACGCCCTCGGGCAGGTCGCTCTCGACGTGGGGGACGAAGTTCGTGACGACCGCGTACGGCGTGTGCGCGCCGAGGTCGGCCTTGGAGACGCCGCCGTCGGCGCGCAGCTGGTAGCAGCTGCCGTCGAGGATCAGCATCTCGCCGTCGAGCCCGTTGAAGGTACCGATGCCGAAGCTGCCGTGGCCGAGCAGGTCGCGCACGGTCATCTCGCCCTCATAGACGCCGTCGAGCAGGGCGCTCATCAGGCTCGTTTGGAAGATCTCGTGGCGGGAGACCGTGAAATCACTCATTGCAGCACATCGCTTTCCAGATCAGCCATGAGCTCATCCCGGTTGTTTCGGTAGTCGACGCGCACATCGATGATGCTCGGCCCCGGCTCGGCCATGGCCTGCTTCAGCACGCCGGCGAAGTCGTCGAGGTGCGTGACCCGGTAGCCGTGGGCGCCGAAGGATTCGGCGTACTGGACCGCGTCGTAGTCGCCGAGCTGCACGCCGGAGGTGCGGCCGTACTTGCCCTGCTGCTGGAACGCGACCATGTCGTAGGTGCCGTCGTTGAAGATCACGTGCGTGAACGTCGAGCCGAGGCGCACCGCGGTCTCGAGTTCCATCGCCGAGTAGAGGAAGCCGCCGTCGCCCGAGACGGAGACGACCGGAGTGCCGGGCCGCACGAGGGTCGCGGCGATCGCCCACGGCAACGCCACGCCGAGGGTCTGCTGCCCGTTCGAGAACAGCAGGGTGCGCGGGTGGTACGTGCGGAAGTGCCGGGCCATGTAGATGTAGTGCGAGCCGACGTCGCAGAGCACGGTCGTGTCATCGGGCAGCAGCTTGCGCATGGCGAGGGTCAGGGCCGCGGGGTGCACGCCCTCCGACTCGTCGTCGTTCCAGTGCGGTTCGTCGGCCTCGGCGAGGCGGGCGCGTTCGGTGGCGACGACAGTGGATGTCGCGGCACTGAGCTCGAGGCCGTCGATCTGCCGGGCGAGCGCGTCGATGGTCTCGGCGACGTCGCCGCGCAGCTCGACCGTCGGGCGGTAGTAGTCGTCGAGGTCTGCGGAGAGCTCGTCGAGGTGGATGATCCGGCGCTGGTGGTCCTTGTTCCACTTCGAGGGCTCGTACTCGACGAAGTCGTAGCCGATCGCGAGGATGAGGTCGGCCTTGTGCAGCAGGATGTCGCCCGGCTGGTTGCGGAACAGGCCCACCCGGCCGAGGTAGTGCTCTTCGAGCTCGTGGGACAGCACGCCGGCCGCCTGGAACGTCTCGACGACGGGCAGGTCGGCGACGCCCAGCAGGCGATGCAGGGCAGCGGTGGCCCGGTCGGACCCGGCACGTGCGCCGGCGAGGATGACCGGGAATGTCGCGTTCTTCAGCAGTTCGGCGGCGCGCGTGACGCTCTCCGCCGGGGCCGCGCCGAGGCGCGGCACCCAGTGTGGGCCCGTCATCGAGACGGTCGTCGTGTCGACGAGCACGTCGTACGGGAGCACGACGGCGGCGGCGCCCTTGGGCTCCTGCGTCGCGCGGCGGAACGCGTTGGCGATGGCCTCCGGCACGTTGTCGGCGACGCTGACCTCGCCCGCGGACTTGGTCACGGCGGAGAGCATGCCGACGGCATCCATGGACTGGTGGGTGCGCTTGAGTCGGTCGGCTCGGGAGACCGCACCGCAGATCGCGACCATCGGGTCGCCCTCCGTCGTGGCCGTGAGCAGCCCGGTCGCGAGGTTGGAGGTACCGGGCCCGCTCGTGACGAGCACAACCCCGGGCTCCCCGCTCAGCCGGCCGACGGCGGCGGCCATGAAGGCCGCGTTCTGCTCGTGCCGGCAGACGATGAGTTCGGGGCCGTCGTCGACGAGGGCGTCATAGACGGGGTCGATCTTGGCGCCGGGAACGCCGAACACCCATTTCACCCCGTGGGCCTTGAGCACCTCGACGACCCGGTCGGCCGAGCGGCGGGGCGCGGCGGGCGCACCGAGGCCATCCGTTGCTGCCGAGTTCGGGGCCTGTGCCTCCGCTGCCGGCGTCGGGGTCTCCGCCAGGGGGCTGCTGCCCAGGACAGTTGAATTGTTCGTCACGTCATGCCTTCCGGTTCGCCGTTCGAGCGGCTCCCTGTATCTATCGTCTCGCTCGGACAGATAAGAAACAACGCCGAATGGTGATGGAATCAATCTCCAAATGAGATGATTCAGGAGTGGATGTGCGACAGTTCGAATTCTTCAGCGCGGTGGCGAGCGAACTGAGCTTCACACGCGCCGCCGATCGGCTCACGATCGCGCAATCCGCGGTGTCCGCAGGGGTGCGCGCACTCGAGAACGAGCTCGGCGTCGAGCTCTTCGACCGGAGCCGCAGGCAGATCCGGCTCACCTCGACGGGCGAGCTGTTGCTGCCCAAGGTGCGCGAGGCGCTCGACGCCGTGAACGGGGTGCGCGACGCCGCCGAGGAGACCACCCACGCGATCACCGGGTCGAGCGTTATTGGCCTGATGACGTCGGTCACCCTCGTCAACGTGCCGAGGCTGCTCGGGCTGTTCCGCACCGGCCACCCGGGGGTCGGGGTGCGGCTGCGGGCGGCCCGGCGCGGCTCGGCCGGGCTCCTCGACGAACTCGCGACGGGCGAACTCGACCTCGCCTTCCTCGCGCTCAGCGGGCCCGTGCCCGCCCAGCTCCTCGCCGCCCCGATCTCCGCGTCGCCGATGGTGCTCGTGGTTCCGGCCGATCACCGCCTCGCGAAGGCCGGGCAAGTCGGCCTCGACCATCTCGGCGACCTCGCGCCCGAGGAGTTCATCGACCTGCCGCCCGGCTATGCGAGCCGCCAGATCGTGGACGAGACCTTCGCCGCGGCCGGCCTCGAGCGCCGGGTGATGATCGAGGTCTCCGACATCGGCACCGCCGCCGAATACGTGACAAACGGGCTCGGCGTCGCCCTGCTTCCCGAATTCGCCGCCCGCGACGCCCGCAACGTGCGACGCCTCCCCGTCGCGAGCATGCCCGACTTCACCGTCTACCTCGCGGCGTCGCGCACGCGGCGGCTCTCGGCAGCGGTGCGTGCCTTCATCGACCTGGCCCTCGCCGACGACGAGACCGGCGCGATCGGTGAGGAGGTGATGCGGTGATGCCCCGGCTCGTGGTCGTGCTCCCGCTCGCGCCGCTCACTGTCGGCGACACCTTCCTGGTGCGCGACTGGCCCCTGCACGTGACGGTGCTGGCGCCGTTCCTGACGGATGCCGCGCCCGACGTGATCGCGGCGGCCCTCGCGGCCGCGGCATCCGCCCTGCCCGCGCAGAGCGTGGTCGCCGGCGGCGGCGAACGCTTCGGGCGCCGCCACGACATTCCCGTGACCGTGCTCGAGTG